>JBKJPR010000483.1:0-5594 GCA_046594275.1 Sediminibacterium sp. | reverse complement strand
CGGGTACGTGGCTCATCAGGGTCTCTTTTTTTGATGTAGAGGTATTCGGCTATTTGTTTCCAGATGCCCATGGGGTTGCGGGTTTGTACAAAGGTAATAAGAGTAAGGCTAATTGGTTCAGCAAACATATTCTGGTTAGATTTGCAGTACCCAAAACCGATTGTTATGCACCGATCTTACCTGGTTATTGTCAGCCTGTTCATTTTTACCATTTCCAGCTTTGCACAGTTTGATCCTCAGAAAATTGATATTGTACGCGACAAATACGGCGTACCGCATATTTTTGCGAAAACAGATGCCGAAGTGGCTTATGGCCTGGCCTGGGCACATTCTGAAGATGATTTTACCACCATCCAGCAATCTTTGCTGGCAGGAAAAGCCATGCTGGCTGCCTGGCAGGGCAAGAAAGGCGCATCAATCGATTATATCATTCATCTACTCCGTATCCCTGAACTTGTAGAAGAAAAATATGACACGGACCTTAGTCCTGACTTTAAAAAATTACTGGAGGGGTATTGTGCCGGACTGAATGCTTATGCCGCCAAACATGCCGGGGAAGTACTACTGAAAAAAGCCTTTCCGGTAACACCAAAAGATATGATCCGGTATTCGGTATTGCAGTTATGTGTATTGTCGGGCGCAGATAAAGCGCTGGCTTCTATCTTAGGCGGCTCCGTTCCGCTGCTGGAAAATTATAAAACCGCTGGAAGCAATGCTTTTGCTTTCAACAGCCGCAAAACAACAGATGGACAGGTTTACCTCGATATCAATGCCCACCAGCCCCTGGAAGGCCCTGTTGCTTTTTATGAGGCGCATGTATGCAGCGAAGAAGGATGGAATATTATTGGCGCCAATTTCCCCGGCGCTCCCTGCATCTTACATGGATGTAATGAAAATTTGGGATGGGCGCACACAGTGAATAACCCCGATAAACTCGATGTATACCAATTAGAGATCAACCCGGCTAACAAACTCCAATACAAATTTGACGGGCAATGGGAAACACTGGAAGAAAAAAATGCACCCTTAAAAGTAAAGGTGTCGAGCATCCGTATAAACGTAAACAGGAAAGTATACTGGAGCAAATACGGGCCAACATTGATCACACCACGAGGTACTTTTTCGATACGTATGCCTGCACAAATGGATATCCGTGGGCTGGAGCAATGGTATCGTTTCAATAAAGCAAAGAATTTTACTGAATTCAAAGCGGCACTCAACATGATGGCGATACCAGGTTATAACATTGTATATGCCGACCGTTATGATACTATTTATTACCTGAGCAATGGCCGTATCCCAGTGAGGGATCCAAAATTTAACTGGCGCACTACTTTACCTGGAAATACAAGCGCCACCTTATGGAATACCCTGCACCCCTTAGCAGACCTGCCACAGGTATTGCAACCTAAAAGTGGTTTTGTATATAACACCAACCACTCTCCCTTCCATGCAACAGAAGGTCCGGAAAACCCTGTAAACAAGGATCGAACCATGGGCTATGAAACCCTGGAAAACAACCGTAGCCAGAGATTCGCAGAATTATTGGCGGGTTATGATAAATTGTCTTTTGAAGATTTTAAAAAGATAAAATTCGACAGGCAATACCCTGCCAGGTTTGCCTTTCCCAATAATGTAGATAGTTTGTTTTTATTGAACCCCTCCGATCATCCCGCGATAGCGGACCTAATCGGCAACTTACTGCAATGGGATAAAAAAGCAACTGTGGAAAGCATTGGCGCCGGTACCTTTTTAATGGCATACAGAACTATCACAAATCCTTTGAATGGGTACTTAAAAATACGGACGCTCACCCCTGATCAATGTGTAGCAATATTAACAGCCGCCCGGGAAGAGATGATGAAAAATTTCGGGAGAACTGATCTTACATTAGGCGATATTCAAAAACTGGTACGCGGCGATAAAGCCATTCCACTTCCCGGGCTGCCTGATGTACTCTCTCCTATGTATTCCATCCCTTATAAAAACGGAATGGTCCGTGGCAACCAGGGCGATGCATATATTGAACTGGTACGTTTTACAAAAGATGGCCCGGTCATAGAATCCATCAATACCTATGGTGCATCCAGCCGGAAGAATTCACCGCATTATACAGATCAGATGGAAATGTATACACATCAGCAAACGAAATCCATGACCCTAAAAAAAGAGGAAGTGTATAAAACAGCGGCACGGGTTTACCATCCAGATTAAAGGGCAACTAATTGAAAAATTCTTTAAAACTAACATAATGAATAAACTGCTGGTGTTTATTGCCCTTCCTTTAATTACTACCACAAATGCGCAGGTAACAGAGGGTGTTGTAAAATATACCATTAAAATAGAGGGTAATACCGCTGGCCGGGTAAACCCTATGACGGGAAATACACAACTTACACTCAGTTTCAAAAAAGATAAGTCACTCTCAGAAATGACCACACCGGTATTTAAAGTGAGAAGTTTGAATGATGGCAAAAACCTACTGATATTAACGGATATTGCCGGGCAGAAGTTTTATATGCGCAAAACCAAAGCAGAAGGGGATATTGAGAATACCGCAAAAAAAAGGCCTGACCCCGTGGTAGAATATACCAAAGAGAAAAAAATAATCCTTGGGTATGTATGCACGAAAGTAATGATCAACCTTGTAAACGCAAAAAAGAAACCAATAGCGATGACTGCCTGGTATACTGATAAAATCAGAAATATTCCAGGGTTGAATGGTCCTGGTAATGTGGATATGCTGACAAATTTAAAAGGAATGGTGCTTGAAGCAGATATGGCCGATGGTCCTGCAAAGGTCAAAATGATCGCTACGGAAATATCCGTCAAACCCGTACCTGATGTTGTTTTTGCAGTTTCAACTGCTGGTTATCTTGAAAGAAAAGCAGTTCCGGTAAAAGGTCGGCAAACTAAATACCGTTAGTTACATCTTCCAGCCATCCGCCAAGATATTCAGTGATCTGTTTTGTTTCAATGATAAACCCATCATGCCCATACGCTGAATCAATTTCCACCAGGGAAGTGTTGGGCATATGCTCGGCCATAAAACGCTGTTCATCCAACGGACATAAAATATCACTGTGGATACCCATGATCAATGTGGGTTGATGAATAGATCCCAGTACTTTGATCAGGTCACCTCCCCTTCCTCTTCCCAGGTGATGGCTGTCCATCGCTTTAGTCAATAACCAGTAGCTGTACGCATTAAAACGTTTAACCAGTTTATCACCCTGGTAATTCAGGTAAGAAGATGCTTTAAAATCATCGATCTTTTCAGGGTCCGGATCGGTTTGTTTTTCCTGGAAAGTGCCGTAGTTACGGTACGTGAGCATACCAATGGCCCGCGCTGCTTTCAATCCTTTCGCCCCGGCATCGGGTGAATGATCCTTCCAGGTATGGTCCGCTTCAATAGCGAGCCGCTGGGCAGTATGCACCGCCACTCCCCAGGCACTTTCGGAAGGTGAAGTGGCAATCAGGAACAATCTTCCGATCAGGTCTTTTTCCATTACACTCCATTCCAGTACCTGGTATCCGCCCATGCTTCCCCCCATCAGCAAATGAATGGTATCAATACCCAGGTGTTTACGCAATAAAATATTCGCCTGCACCATATCCCTGATGGTCACCAGGGGAAAATCCGAATAGTAGGGCTGCCCGGTTGCCGGGTTAGTACTGGTTGGGCCGGTAGAGCCATAGCAGGAGCCCAGCATATTGGCACAAACGATGAAATATTTTTCAGGATCAATCAAACAGCTTTCACCCACTAAACCCTTCCACCAGTCGGCTGCATCTGAACTGGCGGTCAATGCATGGCAAACCCATACCACATTGCTTTTGGTGTGATTCAATACGCCATAGGTATCAAAAGCGATACGGATAGTTGGCAATACCGTGCCATTCTCTAAAATAAAGGGCTGCTGGTGGTCATAAAATTTCATAAAGATTATTCCGCATTTCAGAAGCAAAATAAGGGTATGGTTAAATTACATTTGCATAAATCTTTTAAATGGCCATAATTGAGATCAAACGGGTAGATGATGCCTATGCCTTTGAAGCCACCGACAGCCATGGCCATACAGCCAGGATGGACGCAGCCGAAGCAATTGGCGGCCATAGCTCAGGCTTCAGGCCCATGCAGACCTTATTAATGGGACTTGGCGGCTGTGGCGGCGTGGATATCATCTCTATCCTGAAAAAACAGCGACAGGAGATACAGGCATTCAATATGATCATTGAAGGGGAACGTGAAGAAGGCAAAGAACCCTCTTTATGGAAGCATATTCATATAACTTTCCAATTCAAAGGAAAGGTAGATACTGAAAAAGTCAATAAAGCCTGCAGCCTTTCTATCGATAAATATTGTTCCGTAGCAGCTACGCTCCGTGCAGCGGGATGTGCAATTGAATGGGATGTAGAAGTTTTGACCGAGTAGCAGTATGGCAGCAATTAATTCCAAAATTTTTCAATTCCATCCGCCTGAGGCGGACCAAAATCTATCAGATGTCAAAACACCAGCAAACAAACGCCATCCGCATACAGACCGAACGCACCAACGAAATGGAACACTCCACACCCCTGTTCCTGACCAGCAGTTTTTGCTTTGACAATGCAGAAGATATGCGTGCCGCTTTCGCGGATGAATCGGATGATAATATTTACAGCCGTTTCAGCAATCCCGGTATACAGGAATTTATTGATAAGATGTGTGCGCTCGAAGGCGCTGAAGCTGGTTATGCCACCGCTTCCGGCATGAGCGCTGTATTCGGATCATTTATGGCGCTGATGAAACAGGGCGATCATTTACTGTCCTGCAACGCCATTTTCGGGAGTACCCACACGGTAATCGCTAAATACCTGCCTAAGTTTGGAATAGATTATTCTTATCTCGGTGCCAACGCTACAGAACTGGAATGGGAAGCGGCCATCAGGCCCAATACCCGGATGATCTATCTCGAAACGCCCACCAATCCCGGTCTCGATATTCTAGACCTGGAAATGATTGGCCGACTGACCAAAAAACACAATATTATTCTGAATGTAGACAATTGCTTTGCCACACCGGTTAGCCAGCAGCCCATTTTATTTGGCGCTGACCTCGTTGTTCATTCAGCTACTAAATGGCTTGATGGCCAGGGGCGTGTACTGGGTGGCGTGATCGTAGGCAGAAAAGACCTGATCAAAGAGATTTACCTGTTCTGTCGCAGTACTGGTCCCGCACTTTCGCCTTTTAATGCATGGGTATTGAGTAAGAGCCTCGAAACACTGGATGTACGGATGGAACGTCATGCTACAAATGCTTTGTTTATTGCACAATCGTTAGAACAGCATAAAAAGATCGCTTCGTTGCGGTATCCTTTTCTATCCAGTCACCCACATTATGACATTGCTGTTAAACAAATGCAGAACGGCGGCGGTATTGTTTGTTTTGATTTGAAAGGTGGATTGGAAGCGGGGCGTGTATTCCTGGATAATCTTCAAATGCTTTCTCTCACCGCTAATCTTGGTGATACGCGAAGCATCGCTTCTCATCCTGCCAGTACAACACACGCTAAACTAACCGAAGAAGAAAGACAGGCGGTGAATATCACGCC
>JBKJPR010000420.1:0-3885 GCA_046594275.1 Sediminibacterium sp. | reverse complement strand
CCAGGCGGTTCATATCAATGGTTTGATGCGGTATCAGGTGGGAACCTAATAACTTCAGGAGCCACATTTATCACGCCTGTTCTTAACAGCCCGGTGACGTACTATGTCCAGACAACGGTATCAGGTTGTACCGGTGTGAGAACTGCCGTTCCGGTTACAGTTAACCCCTTGCCTCCTTCACCTGTTGCGGCCAATGATACCATATGTGCTGGCAACGTAACTATTTTAACCGCCACTTCGCCCGGTGGATCTTATCAATGGTTCGATGCGCCTTCGGGCGGTACCCTGCTTGGCTCAGGTTCGTCCTATATAACACCCATACTTGCCACTACCAGCAATTTCTATGTACAAACCATGGTATTTGGCTGCGCGGGTCCAAGATCCGCGGTACGCGTAAATGTTACGCCCATACCGGCAGCGCCAACCGTTTCCGGGAATACCATTTGTGCAGGCAACGCGGCTGTATTAACGGCTGTTGCCCCGGGTGGCAGTTATGAGTGGTTTACAACAGCATCCGGAGGCATACCCCTTTTGTCGGGCACTACCTATACAACACCTGTACTCAGTACAACCTCAACTTATTATGTACAATCCACTATCGCGGGATGCACAGGACCTAGGAACGCCGTTATCGTTTCAGTAATACCTATCCAGTACCCTGCTTTCAACTACTCATCCGGCACGTATTGTATTACGGGAACCAATCCTACGCCGGTTGTTGCAAGTGGTGCGGGCGGAACATTCAGTGCCACCCCGGCGGGATTGGCCATCAACAGTACTACCGGTGAAATTAACCTTACCGCAAGTGCATTAGGTACCTATACTGTGCAGTTGCTGTCGAACGGAACCTGTACATACACCACTTCGGCAAAAGTTACGGTAACGAATTCACCGAATGCAGCTTTTTCTTATAGCAGTCCGGTTTGCCAGCAAACATCACCCATCTTGCCCGATTTCATACCGGGAGCAAGTGCCGGCAATTTCACTGCCACACCTGCGGGAATAATATTTGCCAGTACCAGCACCGGGGAAATTGATCTTTCTAAAAGTTCAGCCGGGACCTATACATTGACCAATACGATCGTGGCATCCGGTGGTTGTGTTGCGGCCACTGCTATTAATACAGTGGTCATTAATCTGGCAGCGGTTGTTAACGCAGGTGCTGATCAGTCTGTATGCGCAGGTGTTGCAGTTACACTTTCTGGCAGCATCAGCGGATCTGCTGCCAGCGCGGCATGGTCGGGGGGCAAAGGTGTTTTTTCAAATGCGGGATCACTGACAACCCAGTATACCCCTGCGCAAGGAGAAACTTTGGCGAAATTGTATCTTAAATCTAATGACCCTGCCGGACCATGTACTGCGGCCACCGACAGCATGATCGTTCTTATTATACCGCAACCCGCCTCACCTGTTGTGCAGGGTACTTCTATCTGTATCAATACCAGTGGGACATTAATTGCAACGGCGCCTGGCGGAACATATCAATGGTATGATGTTGCCACCGGCGGTTCAGCGCTGGTTACGGGTACTACATTCATTACGCCCGTTCTGAACGCCGCTGCAACTTATTATGTTCAGGCGACTGTTAATAACTGTACAGGCCCGAGAACCCCTGTAAAACTAACTGTAAAAGACAGGCCGGTGATCATATCACGTGCCTCAGACAGTGTGTGTTCAGGCAAACCTTTGTTATACAAAATCGTCAGCAATGAGTCCGGTACGGGATTCATCTGGAGCCGCAGTATGACCTCAGGCATCAGCAACCCCGCAGTGATATCCCCCGACAGCGTTATCCTCGAGGTATTGAACAATACCAGCAGGAACGCGGTTACGGTAAAATACCTGATCACCCCCACTGCCAATAGTTGCCAGGGCAGTGCATTTGAATACTTAGTTACCGTTCATCCAACACCTGCTACGCCTATAGTCAACAGCAGCACTCCCATCTGCGTTGGTACTGCATTGCAACTTTCAACAGTTTCCGTAACAGGCGCAGAATACCTGTGGCGAGGTCCGGGTAATTTTACTTCAACAGAGCAGAACCCGGTGATCAACAATGTTACAACTGGTTCTGCAGGCATATACTCCCTGACCATTACTGCAAATGGATGTACCAGTGCCGCGGGATCTAAAAATATATTCCCGGTGATCGCTGTCCCTAATGCGGGCAGTAATGGGCCGGTATGCGAAGGCAGTAATATCCTATTGACTACCGGCAGCCTGGCGGGAGCAAGTTATGCCTGGCGCGGACCTTCCGGGTTTGTCTCGGTCATACAAAACCCTTCCTTACCGTCGGCAAAAACCAATAACACCGGCATTTACTATGTTACTGCATCGATAGCAGGCTGTGCCGGATTGACAGATTCAGTTCAAGTTGACGTTAACCTTCCTCCCACAACGCCGGTGGTTGCCAACAGCGAACTGGTTTGTACCGGCGATACCATTCTTTTACAGGCGGGCGCTATTCCCGGGGCAACGTACAGGTGGAATGGCCCGGCAGGTTTTTTATCCTTTTCAAAAGATACTTCTATAACACAGGCACTAACAAAGAACGAAGGGGTATATCAGGTAACGGTCAGTACAAAGGGCTGCGCTATTACGAAGTCCGCTGATGTTGCGGTTATCGTTAACCTTACACCCGAAAAACCATTCGCCACCAGCAACAGCCCGGTATGTGAAGGTGCCGCTCTTTCGTTGTCTGTACCCGCCATAACCGGTGCGGGTTACCAGTGGAACAGTGGGGCAGGATTCAGTTCAACTTCCCGCAATCCTGTGATTGACAAAATTTCAAAAGCACAGGCGCAGGCCTATTCCGTTACGGTAACTGTGAAGGGATGTACCAGCAAACCTGAAACGGTTCTCCCTGTGATTGTTTCACAGGCGATAGTAAATGCCGGCAGCGACCAGACCGTTTGCGCAAACAACGGAACAGTGCAATTGACAGGCACGATAACCGGTGAGGATACAAAGGACGGCATCTGGCGTTCCGATGGTTCCGGAGTATTCGTACCGGGCAATACTGCATTGATCACAAAATATATCCCCGGAATAGCAGATACAGCTAATGGAATAGTGCGGCTGACACTTGCTTCTGCCAATAATCAGGTATGCCCGGTTTCGCAGTCGTCGATTCTGGTAACCATAACAGATGCACCCAGGGCAGATGCGGGCACAGACATAACAGTTTGCGCCAATGATTCTCTCATCAGCCTGCAGGGCACCGTTTTTACAGCAACAGGCGGTGCATGGCGCAGTTCGGGATCGGGACGGTTCAGTCCTGCCAATTCGGGTCTTACAACGGTTTACATACCATCGAGACAAGACATCATAACAGGTAATGTTAACTTGTATCTTTCAACAACGGGCAATGGTTCGTGCCTTGCGGCAACCGATACACTCAGGTCGACCATCGTTCCTGTTCCGTACGTAAATGCCGGTGCAGACCGCATTATTTTTGAAAACGACATATTTGTTTTTTCACCTGAGGTAAAAGGCACTGATCTCCAGTATCTGTGGACACCGAATCTCAACCTCAATAATAACAAGTTGAAAAATGCGGTGCTGGTGGGCAAAAACAATGAGACTTACTTATTAACGGTAACGGGCGCGGCGTCATGCGTTTCGCAGGATGAGATATTTGTAAGGGTACTGAAACCGATCAAGATCCCCAATATTTTTTCTCCCAATGGCGACGGTATCTATGATGAATGGAAAATTCCTGAAATAGCCAACTATCCGGGCGCCATCGTTGAGGTGTATACGCGAACGGGGCAAAAAATATTCAGCTCGCAGGGATACCAGCAGCCCTGGAACGGCACCTTTAACGGCAAACCGGTACCGGTAGCCACGTACTATTACATCATCAACCCGAAATTTGGGGGCAAG
>JBKJPR010000097.1:0-3013 GCA_046594275.1 Sediminibacterium sp. | reverse complement strand
ATTATACTTTTCAGGGATGAAAAAACCTAAAATTCATAACAGACCTTCGCTGAATTCATTCAGAAAAAAATTACGGAATAACAGCACGTCTGCGGAAGCGGTATTATGGATGCGCCTAAAACAGTCGCAATTGGAAGGCCGCAAATTCAGGCGGCAACATAGTATTGGAAATTATATAGTTGATTTCTATTGCCTGGAAGAAAAATTAACTGTGGAGCTTGATGGAATAGGCCATTTTTGGGAAGAGGGGATGAAACGAGACCACCGAAGGGCATGCTATTTAAATAGCCTCGGAATAGACGTAATACGGTTTGAGAATAAATTGGTATTTGAGGATATGGAGTACCTTTTACACAAGATCAAATCTTGTTTCAAAATAACGAATATTATATTTAATTGATGAATTGATCAACAATTAAATTAAAAAAATTGCCAGAATGCTTAACAGCAAACATGATTGGTTAACAACATCACAGTTTCCTCTGTTGCCAGAATGCTATGTGTAACTTCATGATGCAGCATAACCATCTGTCCGGTGCGGAGGGTAACCACTTCTTCATCTGCAGTTAATTCTACTTCACCTTCTACCACCTGGATGGTAACCGTACCGTCAATGGAATTCTCACCGATACGTGCGCCAGTGTGCATGCAAATCAAGACAGAAGTAAGATTGTCGGTTTTAAAAAGAGTGATCCCGTTACAGTCGGTCTTCTCCCAACCTGCTTCATTCATAAGTTGCACTACAGAAGCATTAATATCTGTTACTACATAAGGCGCATCCAATACCCTTGTACCTTCCGGGCGGTTGTAAGTGGCTTCATTTATTTTCATATACCTGGTTTATTACCAGTAATACAAAAACAATGCGAGGTTATCTGTGGAATTATTTCCCCACCACCACCCCGTCCTACGCTCCGCTGGGACACCCCTCCTTTGCTACGCAAGGAGGGGAAACATTTACATGGCTAATTATTAATTGCCCTCACCGCTACCGCGATCTTGGAATCTGCAGTTCCATAATAGAGAAACCATTGCCCCTTGAACTGTGCAAGACCTTCTAAAAAACAGACCCGGTTTACTTCCCCAATCAGTTCATAAGGCTTATCGGGGCGGATGAAATTATCTTCGAGCCGTTTGATTATTTTAAGAGGATCTTTTTTATCAATCAATGCCTGGCCACCTGTATAGGTTCCATCAGCCAGGCCGGTATCGCCAATGGCTTTGAGGTTACGGCTGTTATAGATCAGCAGGATACCCTGATCGGTTAACATGGCCGGAGGACCGGATTCTACCAGGTCGCTATCGAATTTACCATTGCGTGTACCGATAACAATCTTCAGGTCCGGCATATTCAACGCTTCATTCTTTAAAGGAACAGAAGGCTTTTCTCCCGGCTGCATTTCAACCGGTGTCCAATGAACCAGGTCGTCTGATGTGGCTGCATATATAAAAACATCGCCAAAATACATCCAGTATTTACCATTGATCTTTGTGGCAATGATCCTTCCCTTCACATAACGCGATACAATGCTTCCAGATTTTGACCACTTATTTAGATACTTACCTTTATAGGCATCTGCAAATGCGGGTCCGTATTTTGTCCAGTGATGCAAATCCTTTGAAGACGCTACCAGTAACCTTGCCAGTTTTCCGTCGTAGGCTGTATAGGTCATGTAGTAAACACCTTGTTCATCCTCCACTATCCGCGGATCCTCGCAACCACCCTGCCATTCGTATTTTTTGAATGCATCATTATCAGGGAAAAGTACCGGTTCAGGGCTTCTTGTAAAATGAAGACCATCCGTACTTTCAGCCAAACCAATGCGGGATGTGCCCCCCGGTAATCCAATACTGTCCTGCGCACGGTACAGCATGAACACTTTATTATCCTTCACAATAATAGCCGGATTAAAAACATTTTTTGATTCCCATGTCACCTGCTTTTTCCAGATAGGATCCATAAAAACATTCGGGCCTGCCGCTAATATTGGGTTTACACTATCCGCTTTTTTAAAATCAAGCAGGGCCCAGTTAGTAGAATCGGTAGTAGTATCAGGTTGATTTACAGGATTACAACTGGTAGTGCCGGCAATAACTACTATAAAAGAGACAATGCAGAAAATTTTATATACCATTTTATCAGTTTTATAAACCACATGAATGTATTCGGGCCTACAGAGAAATTATTTTGTCATGGCATATGTGATCCCCTCTAACAGGTGTTTCAGAAACAAAGGATCTTTGTAAGACTCATCCGTATGTCCCAATGCAGTATAAAATGCCCGGCCGCCATCAAATTCATGGTACCAAGCCATGGGATGGACGTCACCATTTTCACCTCCGGTATACGATTTTTCATCAATGGTCATTACTACATTCAGTCCATTCTGGATATTTTTAAAATTATACCATTCATCAAATCGTTTCCATTTGGCAGGTAAATGACTAACGGTGGAATTGACAGGATCTGTAATGTTTAATACAGCATCCTGCTGTTTGGGATGGCTTTTAAAATAAGCACCCACCAGTTCATTATACCAGGGCCAGCCATATTCCGTGTCGGTAGCAGCATGAACACCCAGGAAACCTTTACCTGAATGGATGTATTTCTGAAATGATTTCTGTTGTTCCTCATTCAATACATCTCCGGTTGTGTTGAGAAAGATAACGGCCGCATATTTTTTTAAATGTTTACGGGTAAAAAAACTGGCATCAGTGGTTGTATCCACCATAAAATTATTTTCTGCCCCCAGTTTCTGTACTGCGGCAATGCCAACAGGTATAGACGCATGGTGATATCCTTTGGTTTTTGAGAAAACCAGTATTCGTGGCGTTTTTTTAGCAGTAACAAATGAAAGCGTGATCAAAAAGATACACGCCAGGCAGGCGAACCTGGTTATTGTATTCATAGCATAGGTTTTTATATGGTCAGTTAATATTTGTCATAAGGCCGGGCATAATAAGCGGCACATCACGTTCTATCAAATCCTTTACTTGTTATTTTCATTTCAAT
>JBKJPR010000048.1:0-4591 GCA_046594275.1 Sediminibacterium sp. | reverse complement strand
GCGAGAAATTCCCAAAAATAATGGTCGGTTGGATAGGTGGTCAGCGCATACATTCCCTGCGAAGCAGCTACCAACGGTACATTATCAACTACCGCCGATAATATGCCCAGGGATATACCAATTAAATAATCATTTTTCAAATGCAGGCTGAGAAAAGTTGCCAGGCCCTGGAGTATGCCGAAAGACTGTAAAGCGGCTACTGCCAATAAAATACCGAGAAAAAATAAAATGCTCGGCGTATCTATCCGCTGCAATGCGCTCGCCACGGCAAATTTTTCTGCATACTCAGTCTCTTTATCCTTGTGGAGAAAAGTGGTGATGATCCACATCAATCCCAACGCCAGCAGCATACCCATGAAGGGCGGCAGGTGGGTAATGGTTTTAAACAGGGGAACAAACAATAAAAATCCTACCCCGGTAAAAAGCACAAATCGTCCATCCTTTCTTTCCCTATCCGTACAGTCAGATAGAGGCACCGGTGCTATTTTTTGCCCTTTAAAGCGCCAGGAAACAATGAGGGCAGGAACCAGGCAAACGGCTATAGCCGGTAAAAAAAGCTGTTTCATAATATTTAACGCTGTTACCTGGCCGCCTATCCACAACATGGTGGTGGTTACATCTCCTAAAGGCGACCATGCGCCGCCCGCATTGGCTGCGATCACAATCATACCCGCAAACCAGAGCCTGTCTTCTTTTTCACTTAATAATTTAGCGCATAGGGATGTCATGACGATGGCAGTGGTAAGGTTATCCAATATAGCCGAGAGAAAAAAGGTAAGCGTGGTGATGATCCATAAAAGTTTTCGTTTGTCGGTAGTGGTTATTTTCTGCGTGATAATAGAAAAGCCACTATGCGAGTCAATCAGTTCAACGATGGCCATCGCTCCCAGTAAAAAGAAGAGGATAGATGCAATTTCGCCCACATGGTGCACCAGTTCCTCACTTGCAGAATGTACAGACGAGGCCTGCATAAAATAGATCGTCCAGCAAAGCACGCCGGTTATCAGGGCAGATGCAGCTTTATTAATCTTCAGCGGATGTTCAAAGGCAATAGCTATATACCCTGCAATAAAAATGGTAATGATAAGTATTGTGGCCATATTTAATTGTAACCGGTAGTAAAAGGGTTATTGTAATGAGATACGCTATCCGGAAAATGATCACCTGTATTACATCGCAAGCGGGTAAAGATAAGTGATTGAGTAAAGCATACTGCCAGGTTCTCCGGATGCCACTATCATCTCTCTGCGCCTCCGCGTCTCCGCGGTTATAAGAAAAATCACTGATCCTGATTTCTGGAAGGATGACCATTTTCATCCTTCCCAGAATACTGCCTCATTTTGAGATACCTGTAAGTGTTCTTACATTAGCATACAGTTCAAAATTTGAGCCAACAGTTTAGCCCGCCCGCCAACTTTAATCATACAATTACTTTACTTATGAATTATTACAAGCTTACTCATTTTCTCTTACCTGTCTTTTTAGCAGTAAATATTGTATCCTTACAATGTTCCCCGGTTAAAAAAACCATCACCAAAAATGATAACACCAATGTTATCTTCTTCGATGATTTTTCAGGTACCTCCTTAGACCGCTCCAAATGGAACGTACAGATAACCGGCTTCCATGTAAACAATGAACAGCAGGCCTATGTAGATTCCCCGAACACTGTCTACATCGCCCATGGCGCGGATGCAGAAGGAGCGGAGAATGGGGTACTGGTGCTGCAGCCACGTTTTGCACCGGGTTTCATTACCAGGGATGGCAAGCATTTCGATTTTATCTCGGGCCGGATCGATTCGCGCAGTAAAGTGGAATTTATGTATGGGACCGCTTCAGCGCGTATCAAACTAACCGAAGGCGCCGGTCTCTGGCCAGCCTGGTGGATACTCGGTGGAGGCAACTGGCCCGAAACCGGCGAGATAGATGTGATGGAATACGTGGGCGAAAAAGACTGGGCCAGCGCCGCAGTACACGGCAAAGGCTACAGCGGTGAAACACCTTTTGTAGACAGGTTATATTTCCCCGCCCACAATGATGTTACCAACTGGCATATCTACGCAGTAACCTGGACACCCGACAGCCTCCTATTTACCTATGATGATGTTCCCATGTTCCGGGTAACCAGGCCCATGGTAGAACATTTTGGCAAGTGGGCGTTTGATAATAATAAGTTCCTCATCCTCAATTTTGCACTGGGCGGCGCCTTTCCTGTTAAGCTCAATGGCGTGAAAAAACCTTACTTCGGGCTTCCTGCCGCTACGGTGGAACGGATAAAGAACAATGAGAGCAGGATGTTGGTGGATTGGGTGAAGATCATTAAGAAAGGATCTTGAAATTTTGGATTTGGGGCCGTATCGGTAACTGCATTGGGGGCTTATATGGGTATTATTTACCCCTTCTAATCCCGGATTTCTCATCCCCACTTCACCTCCGCGGATATAAATAGCACCAGACACCCCTTATGATAACCGCTTAGATGCAAGGGTGTGGAGACGGGATAGCCTGTCGCAACCGCTATATATTTCTAAATCATTATAAATCAATATGTTAAAATATAATGATTTCCCGTCATCAGGCAGCGGGTGGCTGGATTTTTGGATATTAAGGGTATATGAAGCCGTATTTTCTATTAGCCATACTGCTACTTTCGACCTGTCTGGTAAAGGCACAGGTATCGACAAAGGCGACGACCATGGCCAAACAAGCCCAAGTAATTAGTTACTCATCTGACCTCTCGCAGGGAAAACTCGTCTTTGCCAGAGTCTTCCGTAAGGGTAACGCAGAAATGTATCTTACTTTCTATACCCTACGGAATGCCGCTTATAATAACGGGACGGCTATTGATATTAAACTGACTAGGGAAGCCTTCGATTCCTATTTCAGAACCACGCCTGAGCTTTCAGCCCGGTATAACCAGCTCATTAAATATGCACAGGATCAGAAACTTTCCTTTGCTGATGAAAAAGCATGGACATCATTAATGGATTTTTTTAATGATCTGACCCAATAATAAATAGCCGGATTTAATTTTCTTGTCCTATGCCTATGTCGGTCCAGGTGGCATCGCGGGTTGCTAATGATAATGCAGGTGTATTCTGTTTACATTAAAAAAAACTTTTAATGGAATACACCTTACCTCTTCCAGAAGCGGAGCTCCGTGTAATTCTTATTTTAAACCGTTTTAAAGTCTAATCAGTAGAATATCTCTGAATAACTGTTGAGAATATCAATAAATGGAAAAACCCTTACAATCCACCATTTGGCGATCAACTGCCAAAGGATTGTAAGGGTTTACAAGGTATCTCTGCGGTAAAGCTACCGCGGTGGAGAAGCAATTAAACGCGGAAAAATTAATTTTTAGATACTGTTGGTGGTTTTCCCCCTTCAGGTACAAAGATCAACGCGGCTGAATTCATACAATATCTTTTATCGGTTGGTGCGGGGCCATCGTCGAATACATGCCCGAGATGGGAACCGCTTTTGCTGTCAACTACGGCCCAGCGTGTCTCACCAAAGCTGTTGTCTTTTACCAGGCGAACAGCATCGGCAGTCACTGGCGCATAAAAACTTGGCCAGCCGGTGCCTGAATTAAACTTAGCTTCAGAACTAAACAGGGGTTGCAGTGATGCCGCCGAATAGTAAGTGCCTTTTTCATAAAAATGATCATACTTACCGGTGCCCGCTCTTTCAGTTCCTTCCTCCCTGAGCACCTCGTATTGCAGTGGTGTCAGTCGCTTTTTCCATTCCGCTTCTGTAAACTGCATAGGGTACACAGTTTTTGAATTAGCAACGGGTGGGTCCGGAAATTTTTTAGACTGGGCTATGCCACAATGCAGACAGAGTACTCCCAATGTGAGCAGTATCAATAATGGGTATTTACGAGCGTGGGGCATAATTGATAATTTGTTTTATAGACGTACGTAGTTTGGGCGCCTTACGGATGTGAATGAAAACGAATTGTTTTTAACATTCTGGTCAAATAAACCGGCACGTAAATATATATTGGATTCGATTTTAGGTATTGTTAAAATCGTGGACTGAACCCTCCTGCATGTAGAGGCTATGGAAAATAATTAGTACCCTTGGGATGAATCCTGCTGAAAAGAGGTAGGTGAAACAAAACAGATTACTATTCAACAAAAAAAGGCCTGCTCCTTAGTTAGAGCAGGCCCTGATTATGAAATAAATCTATGCGAATTACTTTCCTACTTTGATCAACTGAACCACTTTGCGGGTGGCTCCCTGTATCATTTCTGCATAGTATGTTCCACTGGTATTTTATTCTGTACTAAATATATAAATGGTTTTATTTTTAAGGTTATAATCAGCATCCAACATGTACCCACGCATCAAAATCTGTTGTATCAGTTCCATAGAAGAAGCCAGGATAGCCATTGATCACGGGGCATCTGCGCTGGGATTAGTTGGCCCCATGCCCAGCGGCCCCGGTGTGATCCCCGATGAACTAATCTTTGCCATTGCGAAGCAGGTCCCGCCGCCTATCGGCACTTTTTTATTAACGAGTGAAACATCTGCAGAAGCTATTATCGCTCATCACCGTAAAGTCCTTACCAATACCATACAAATC
>JBKJPR010000006.1:0-4972 GCA_046594275.1 Sediminibacterium sp. | reverse complement strand
GTATGAATCCTGATTTTCACCTGTTCACAAAACAGATCACTAATCCTGTCAGGTTCCGCTTCTTTATGTTGCAGCGCCTGCCTGCAGCCTTATTTGCCGGGCTGCGTATCAAAACATTTGATGAACAGCACGCAGTGGTTACGGTGAAATACAAATGGTTTAACCAGAATCCATTCCGGTCAATGTATTTTGCTATCCAGTCAATGGCTGCTGAAATGAGTACGGGATTACTTGCATCTGGGCAGGTATACCAGCGTAAGCCTGCAGTGAGTATGCTGGTGGTAGGACTGGAGGCTAAATTCTTAAAGAAAGCTGTGGATACAGTTACTTTTACCTGCAATGATGGCCAGGCCATCAGTCAGGCTATTGAATCTTGCATTGATAGAGGGGAGAGTGCAACTGTAAGGGCCCAATCAACAGGAAGGAATGAAGCTGGCGAGATTGTATCGGAATTCTGGATAACATGGAGTTTTAAAAGTAAAACCGCTTAACCCGCGCCGGTTTGTGGGGGAGGCGTGATGGAGAAATTGTGTGTTTCGGTTATTGTGATATCATTTATTCATTTAGTAAAATATCTCCGTTGGGATGGAACAATAGTTTCCCCTTCAGGAGGCGGAGGGAGTATGAAAATATCATTTCATGGCGCAGCCAGAACAGTAACAGGGTCAAAACACCTGATAACATTAAAGAACGGGAAACACATTCTTTTGGACTGCGGTATGTTCCAGGGTATGGGTAAGGACACTGAAATGCTTAACAGCCAGTTTGGTTTTGATGCAGCAACAGTTGATTACCTGGTATTATCTCATGCACATATTGATCATTGCGGGCTGATTCCTAAACTGGTGAAAGATGGTTTTAAAGGTGTCATATTTGCCACACCGGCCACCAAAGAACTGGCAAGTATTTTATTGGAAGATTCTGCTGAGATTCAAAGAGATGATACCCGTTTTATTAATAAAAGGCGGGCCAGGCAGGGACTTCCTCCCTATGAACCTTTATATGATCTTGAAGATGCTACCCGTGCATTCAGTTTATTTCAATCGGTAAACTATGATGAATGGACGAAACTGGAAGAGGGTGTGGAAGTATTATATACTGATGCCGGCCATATCATCGGAAGCGCAGCCGTACACCTTAAAATTGTGGAAGATGGAAAAACAACGCATATATCATTCAGCGGAGATGTGGGGCGTTACAATGATGCGATCCTGCGGTCGCCCGAAATATTTCCACAGGCAGATTATATTTTATTGGAAAGTACGTACGGTAATAAACTGCATGATGAAGTGCATAGTACTGCAGATGCCATGCTGGGATGGATACAAAAAACCTGTATTGAGAAAAAGGGTAAACTCATCATACCCGCTTTCAGCGTGGGTCGTACACAGGAATTATTGTTTGCACTGAACCAACTGGAACTGGAAAACCGGTTGCCTCCCGTACCGTATTATGTAGATAGCCCGTTGAGCAGGGAGGCTACGCAAATGCTGAAAAATTATCCGCAGTATTTTAACACAAAAATAAAAAACATCATGCTGTCGGATAAAGACCCCTTTGATTTTAAAGGGTTGAATTTTATTAAGACCGTAGACGAAAGTAAGAACCTGAATAACCTGCCCCAACCCTGCGTAATCATTTCCGCAAGCGGCATGGCCGATGCCGGGCGTGTGAAACACCATATCATGAACAATATCGGCCATCCAGAGAATACCATCCTAATGGTGGGTTATTGTGAACCCCGGTCTTTAGGCGGTCAGTTGATGAATGGCAACAAAACCGTTAAAATATTCGGCGAAATGTACAAAGTGATTGCGGAAGTGGGGCAGATGCGGAGTATGAGCGCCCATGGCGATTATGATGATCTTTGCCAGTTTCTTGCCTGCCAGGATCCGGCACAGGTAAAAACTTTATTCCTCGTGCATGGGGAATATGAAGTGCAGCAGGATTTTGCCAAACGATTACAGAGAAAAGGATTTAAAGAAGTGCTGATTCCTGAAATGCATTCTGAAACAATATTAGTATAATATGGATCATGTCTTATTGGAAGATATTATCAGAATAATTGCTGCTTTTTCAGCCGGTGCTGCATTGGGTTTTGAAAGGGAATATCGCAGCAAGCCCGCAGGCCTTCGCACATTGATAATGATTACTGTAGGCGCCTGCTTATTCACCATACTCAGTAAATATTTGGGTAATGCGGCGTCGGCTGACCGGGTAGCCTCTAATATTGTTACAGGCATCGGTTTTATTGGAGCGGGCGTTATTTTTAAAGAGGGCCTGAATGTAAAAGGAATTACTACCGCTTCTACTATATGGGTGGCCGCAGCCATTGGCATGGCCATTGGAACAGGTAATTATGTATTGGCACTGGTTACACTGGTATTTGTATTGATAACGCTGGTCGTCTTGTCAAAACTGGAGGAGAAACTGAATAGTTTTCATAAAGTAAAACAATATGAAATATCGTTTTATATTGAGCAATACTCTTTGGAGAAACTGGAAGCGATGTTCACAAAACTAAAAGTCTCTTTTTTACGATACCGGTTTACCCGGAATGATAAATTAGTGACAGCCTATTATAAAATTGAGGCCAATCAGGATGAATACGAGCAACTGATGCGCTTTTTAATGGAAACCAGGGAAATAAGTAAATTTCAGAGCTGAGGGCATATTTTTTTGTAAAATCATTTTTTGACCAATGCATGTGACTATTCATCTTGTCGATGATATTACAGGAAAATTTAACCAGCATTTTGGAGAGCCCGCTTTTATTGCCCGCTCACCCGGCAGGATTAACCTGATCGGCGAACATACCGATTACAATCTCGGTTTTGTATTGCCTGCTTCCATCAATAAAGCCATTTATATGGCCATTCAGAAAAGGGATGACAATGAGGTACACCTGGTTGCCGGTGACCTGGATGAGCAGTTCAATACCAGCCTTGATTCCCTCCAGTACACCGAAAAACAGTGGCCCAACTATGTATTGGGGGTGGTTGACCAGTTGCAAAAAGCCGGTTTTACTTTATCAGGTTTTAATGCAGTGCTGGCCGGTGATGTGCCACTGGGTGCAGGGCTGTCTTCATCTGCTGCAGTGGAATGTGCCACCGCGTTTGCGTTGAATACATTGTATAACCTGGGGCTCAACAGGAAAAACATGGTCCTGTTTTCACAGAAAGCGGAGAATGAATTTGTAGGTGTGCAGTGTGGTATCATGGACCAGTTCGCCAGTATGTTTGGCAAGAAAGAACAGGTGATCAGGTTGGATTGCCGTTCGCTTGAATATGAATACATGCCTTTTAAAACAGATGATATACAGATTGTTTTATTTGATACGGGTGTAAAACATTCACTAGCTTATTCTGAATACAATCTCCGGCGGCAGGAATGTGAAGAAGGGGTCCATGTCATACAGAAAAAATATCCACAGGTGAAAAGTTTACGGGACGCCACAATGGATATGGTGAATCAATCTTTAAATGGCGGGGACAATGTAATATACAGGCGATGCAAATATGTTGTGGAAGAAATACAGCGCCTGCAGCATGGCTGTAATGACCTTATCAGGGATGACCTGGAATCATTTGGTAAAAAAATGTTTGATACACACGATGGTCTGAGCCGTTTGTATGAAGTAAGTTGCCCCGAAGCCGATGCATTAGTGGATATGGTAAGAAACAACAATGCAGTATTCGGTGCCAGGATGATGGGTGGTGGCTTTGGTGGCTGTACGATCAATATTGTAAAAAAAGAAAACCTGGCCGGGTTAATCGATGCCGTAACTGAAAAGTATTCAAAACTATTTGAACGGCAATTGAAAAACTATATAGTGAATATTGATGAAGGTACTTCGATAGTATAGGTTGTTCGATTTTTTAAATAAAGCAGATACCCAAGTACATGCATATAGAACTGTCGCCCGTGTATTCAGCCAGGGTTAACGAATTCCGGTCAAAACAAAAAACACATACAAAGCAACTTGCTTACCTGAGTTTTTTACGGCTGGTATTGTTTGCTTTATTTGTCTGGTTCCTTGTAGCCACTTTCCGTTCTGAATTCACCGGGTATGACCTGGTATACGCTTTATTATGCATTACTGCTTTCCTGGTTTGTGTGTTTTATACCGCTGCCTTACAAAAGAAAAAAAAATTTCTTCAGCAACTGGTCCTTATTAACGAAAACGAAGTGAATGTTCACACGGGCCTTCCCTCTTTTTTAGATAATGGTGCCGCATTGGCACCCCGCAAAGGCTTTACAGTTGACCTGAATGTTTTTGGTTCTCATTCATTGTTCCATTTGTTGAACAGGACAGGAAGTATCTCAGGAAAAAAACAATTGGGTGAAATACTTAACGCACCTTTTACCGATCCTGTTGCCATCAACAATTACCAGGCCTGCATACAGGAATTAACGGATACGATCCATTTCAGGCAAACCCTGCTGGCACATGCTTTATTATTGGAAGAAGAAGAAGCGCTAGCGCAGTTACAGTCGGGAATACCGGAAGCCAGATTTTCAGTTATTAAAAATAAGCTTTGGACTTTACTGGCTATAGCCTGGCCTGTTGCAGGCACAGTCGTCACTGTGTATTCCATATGGGTGGATAACTACCTTTTCATGCTGGCATTTATTATAGCGGGTTTATTGATATTGACAGGTATCCTAAAAAAGACCAACCTGCTCTATTACCATATTTCCAAACGCAGCTACCTGTATAACCAGTATGCAAGGTGTTTTCAACTGATCCATATGCAAAAATTTGTGCACCCTTATTTGCGCGATAAACAGGATGAGATCATTCATGCTGCAGAGGCATTTAAAAGGTTGTCAAAACTTACCGGACTATTTGATCTGAGGTTAAGTGTGTTATCGTTTGTGATTAATGGCCTGTTCCTTTTTGACTTGCTCTGCGCACGCGCATATATGAATTGGAATAAACGACACCAGGCAAGTATTAAAACCTGGTTCG
>JBKJPR010000430.1:0-5381 GCA_046594275.1 Sediminibacterium sp. | reverse complement strand
AGTAGCCGGTACGGGAATCGAACCCGTCTTTGCCCCGTGAAAGGGGGCTGTCCTAACCGATAGACGAACCGGCCATTTTTTGTTTATCGGGACGCAAAAATAGGCTCATGGTGCTTTTCTGCCAAAACATTTTTGAGAATGAGTGAATTTGAAGCAGGATTTGAGGGGAGTGATGGGACTGCGGTAAATAAAATGGTGAATGGTGAATGGGCAATGGTGAATGTCAAGCAAGAGCCGGTAATACGTAAACTAACAACAAAAATTCACTATTCACCATTGCCCATTCACAAAAAAGTCGATAAAAGAACCCAAAGTACAAGTGTGCGACGCAACGAAGCCGCTCAAAGCCGTGCAGCCTGTTAACCAAAAAATATCATTACAATAATAGCAATCCCGTAAATTTGCGACTTGTTTTGATTTTTTCATTCATTAAACACGGAATTCATGAGTACAGTTAAAGTTGCTATTAACGGTTTCGGGCGCATCGGCCGTTTGGTATTTCGCCAGATCTATAATATGGAAGGCATTGAGGTAGTAGCCATTAACGATCTGACCAGTCCACAGGTATTGGCACATTTATTAAAATACGACAGCGCGCAGGGCCGTTTTGAAGGCGCTACTGTAACATGTACGGAAGATTCAATTGTTGTAAACGGCGAGTCCGTTAAGATATATGCTCAGAAAGATCCTGCACAGATCCCATGGGGCGCTCATGGCGTGGATGTGGTGATTGAGTCAACCGGATTTTTTGCTGATAAAGACAAAGCGGAGGCGCATATCAAGGCCGGCGCTAAAAGGGTGGTTATTTCCGCCCCTGCCACAGGCGACCTGAAAACGGTTGTGTACAATGTGAATCACGCTATTCTCGATGGCAGCGAAACCATTATTTCCTGCGCTTCCTGTACCACCAACTGTTTGGCGCCGATGGCCAAGGTATTGAATGACCAGTTCGGTATCGTAACCGGTATCATGACCACCATTCATGCCTATACCAACGACCAGAATACATTAGATGCGCCACACCCGAAAGGGGACCTGCGCAGGGCCAGGGCCGCTGCCTCCAATATTGTTCCCAACAGTACAGGCGCCGCCAAAGCCATTGGCCTGGTATTGCCGGAACTGAAAGGCAAATTAGACGGCGGTGCGCAGCGTGTTCCGGTAATCACCGGTTCACTGACCGAACTGTCAGTTATCCTGGGTAAAAAAACAACCACAGCAGAAATCAACGCCGCCATGAAAGCCGCCAGCAATGAAAGCTTTGGGTATAATGAAGATGAGATCGTAAGTTCTGATGTGATCGGCACACATTTCGGTTCTTTATTCGATGCCACACAAACCAAGGTAATGACAGTTGGCGAAACGCAACTGGTGAAGACCGTGAGCTGGTACGATAATGAAATGAGTTATGTGAGCCAGTTGGTTCGTACCGTTAAATATTTCGCGGGATTGATTTCTAAATAACCAGGTGTGGACCAACAGTTGGATCTTTATTCAACATCGTTGTGTCACTCACTTCAACGTTCGGAATAACCATGAACTATTTTGAAACACATAGAAACATAGTGAAGGCAAAGGGTACATAGAAAACTATGTACCCTTCTTTCTTTTTCTATGTGCCTATGTGTTGAAAAAAAAATAACCTTATGAGCAGATTCACCACCCACCACTTCAAAGGCGAAAAAGCATTGATCCGCGTAGATTTCAATGTACCCCTGGATGCCAGTTTCAGCATTACCGATGATACCCGGATGCGGGCAACCATTCCAACCATACAGAAAATCATAAAAGATGGCGGCAGTGTAATTTTAATGAGTCATCTCGGCCGCCCAAAAGACGGGCCATCGGATAAGTATTCACTGAAACACCTGGTTGATCACCTGCGGGAATTGTTAGGGGGTGTACCTGTGAAATTTGCAGATGACTGTATTGGCGCTTCTGCCAATGATCTCTCTGCTTCTTTACAGCCCGGTGAAGTATTATTATTAGAGAACCTCCGTTTTTATAAGGAAGAAGAAAAAGGCGAAGCCATTTTTGCCGAAAAACTAAGCAGGCTGGGTGATGTGTATGTGAATGATGCATTCGGTACCGCACACAGGGCACATGCTTCTACAGCAGTGATAGCGCAATACTTCCCCGGCGATAAAAAAATGTTCGGACTGGTAATGGAAGGCGAAGTGGCCAGTGCAGAAAAAATAATGCATAAAAGCGATAAACCATTCACCGCAATTATTGGTGGAGCCAAAGTGAGCGATAAAATACTGATCATAGAAAATTTGCTTGAAAGAGCAACTGACATTATTATTGGCGGAGGTATGGCTTACACCTTTATGAAAGCGCAGGGAGGTGTTATCGGCAATTCTTTATGCGAAAACGACCGCCTGGATACAGCATTGGAACTGCTCAGGAAAGCAGAAGCCAAAGGTGTATGCATTCATTTACCATCCGATTCTGTGATCGCCGATAAGTTTGCCGCCGATGCCAATACTTCTTCGGCCCCCAGCAATAATATCCCCGAGGGCTGGATGGGTCTGGATATTGGCGCTAATGCCTGCGAACAATTCAGCAACTGCATCAAACGTTCCAAAACCATTCTCTGGAACGGCCCCATGGGTGTTTTCGAAATGGAAAAATTCCAGCATGGAACAAAAGCTATTGCTGCAGCGGTAGCAGAAGCCACACAAGCCGGCGCTTTCTCACTGGTAGGCGGTGGCGACAGCGTAGCAGCCCTGAACCAGTTTGGTTTTGCAGATAAAGTAAGTTATGTGTCCACCGGGGGAGGTGCGTTACTCGAATATTTTGAAGGAAAAGTATTACCTGGTATCGCGGCGATCAATGATACTGATTCCGCCGGGGGCTAATCAAAAATTTATATTGTACCTGCTCATAGTAAACAGCCGTTAATGGCAGGGTTCTTACAACCCTTTACTCGCAGTCTTGTATCTTGTGAGACACAAGACTGGCGTAATCCGCCAAAATGCCATTCCTATAACAATGGCATTTGTTTTGTAATATTTCAGACACTTTTCATACAAACAAGTAAATTACATTTAAAACCAAAAAAATGAGCACCAAAAATTTAACCCTGATCGTCATTGTCGGCTTAATACTGCTTCTGGGCGGTTGTGGCTGCAGTGGATATAATGGATTGGTAAAACAGGATGAAACTGTGAAAAATGCCTGGAACAACGTTCAGAGTGATTACCAGCGTCGTGCAGACCTGATACCTAATTTAGTGAATACCGTAAAAGGTGAAGCCAATTTTGAGCAAACTACTTTACAGAACGTAATACAGGCAAGGGCCAGCGCTACACAAATGAAAGTGGATGCCGGTGACCTGACACCTGAAAAACTGGCTGAATTCCAGCAAAAGCAGGGACAGTTATCACAGGCCCTCGGCCGTTTATTGGTGGTAACCGAGAATTATCCCAACCTGCGTGCCAACGACGCTTTCCGCGGATTGCAGGCGCAACTGGAAGGTACCGAGAACAGGATCAAGGTTTCACGTAATGATTTCAACAAGGCTGTTGCTGATTATAATGTGAAAGTGCGTTCTTTTCCTATGAATATTTTCTCTGGCATGTTCGGCTTTAAAGCAAAAACAGGTTTTACAGCAGAAGCAGGTTCTGAAAAAGCGCCGGAAGTAAAATTCTAAAAGCACTCCATGTTCGGATTATTCAAAAAAAAACCGGTCAGCTACTTTTCTGAAGAAGAAAAGCAGTTGATAGTACAGGCCATTCAAAAGGCAGAGCAACGCACCAGTGGTGAAGTGAGGATTTATGTAGAAGGCCATTGCCGTTTCATGGATCCAGTTATGCGGGCGAAAGAAATATTTCTGGCATTGAAGATGACGGAAACAACCGAGCGTAACGGAGTAGTGGTATACGTGGCTATGAAAGACAGGCAACTGGCCATATACGGCGATGAAGGAATCCATGCCAGGGTTGGCAATGCTTTTTGGAACGCAGAAGTGAAGAAAATGCTAAACCAGTTCGATAAGCATAATTATGCGCAGGGTATCGCACAGATCATCCTGGAAATTGGAGAAGCCCTGTATACCCATTTCCCTTACGACGGTAAAACGGATAAGAACGAATTGCCCGATGAAATCATATTTGGCAAATAGCGGTCGGGACGCTCCCAGCGTCCTGCCCGCTATTTGCCAAATGCTTTTGCGCACCAGGCAATAAACAACACCGAATGAAGAAATTACTTCTCATACTCTTTACAGTTTTTTCCTGTTGCATACTATTTGCACAGGATGTGCTGCCTAAACCCAATCCACCCCGCCTGGTAAATGATGCTGCCGGTGTTCTGTCACCCGAGCAAATGGAGATATTAGAACGCAAACTGGTAGCGCTGGATGACAGTACTTCTAACCAGATAGTGGTAGTACTTATCAAAACACTCGGTGATTATGCCATTGAAGATTATTCTGTAAAACTTTTTCGGGAGTGGGGTATCGGCAGCAGTAAAAGGAATAATGGGGTTCTCATACTCGCAGCTATTGATGACAGGAAAGTATGGATAACAACCGGCACCGGTCTGGAAGGCGCTATTCCTGATATTACTGCATCGAGTATTTACCGGAATGAAATGGTTCCCGAATTCAAACAGGGAAATTATTACCGGGGCGTTGACAATGCCATCAATGCATTAACAAAAGCAGCAGCAGGTGAATACAAAGTAAAAAGAGAAAAGCAAGAAAAGGGTCGTGGCGGAAGTTCCATATTTACTTTCCTCATTATCCTCGTGGTTATTATAACCATGCTGGGCCGCGGCGGTCGCGGTGGCCGTGGCGGCGGAATGATGAGTAGGAACGGCTTTGGTGATGTTGCTTCAGCCGTATTACTCTCATCTTTATTAGGCGGTGGCCGCGGCGGCGGAAGCAGTGACTGGGGCGGTGGAGGTGGTGGCGGTGGATTTGGTGGCTTCGGCGGCGGCAGTACCGGCGGCGGCGGCGCGGGTGGTAGTTGGTAAGCAACAGTTAATAGTAATAATACTGACTGCTGCTATCTCATTCCTTGTTCCCTGCTCATCTGTTCCATATTCCTTGTTCGAAATTCGATATTCAAAAGGCCATCCCAACGCAGGATGGCCTTTTCTTACACTAAACAATTAATAATACAGACTCCTGCTATCCCATTCCTTGTTCCTTGTTCCTTGTTCCCTGTTCTTTGTTCCCTGTTCCTTGTTCCTTGTTCCCTGTTCCTTGTTCCCTGTTCCTTGTTCTTTGTTCCTTGTTCATCTGTTCGATATTCCTTGTTCAATATTCGATATTCAAAAGCCATCCCGAACAACCGGAATGGCTTTTTCACTATACAATTGTTTCTATTTCTTCTCCACCGGCATCTTCGATTTCACATAATCCGCCATTTCTTTCG
>JBKJPR010000173.1:0-2654 GCA_046594275.1 Sediminibacterium sp. | reverse complement strand
TGCAGCGCCTTCACTACATTCCATATCACTTTCGGTTTACCCAGCGTATAGTAATGCAGCACCGGTACACCAAATTCTTTCAGTTCTTTACTCTGCTGTATCAGCCATTCAGCGCCCACCTGTTCACATTCGGCATCTGTTTTACACTTCATCATGGCATTAGACAGGTCGGTGGGAATATCCACATGGAATATTCTGGGCAGCACCGACAATTGTTTTTTATTGGTGATGGGTTTTAATCCCGGGATGATAGGTACGTTGATACCTGCATTTTTGCAGTCCTTAACAAACTCGAAGAATTTCCTGTTATCAAAGAACATCTGCGTCATAATATACTCGGCGCCCGCATCTACTTTTTGTTTTAACCTTTGCAGGTCGATCTCCAGGTTGGGCGCTTCAAAATGTTTTTCAGGATACCCGGCTACGCCCGTGCAGAATTTTGTTTTGCCGCCGTTTTTTATGTCTTCATCAAGGTAAATGCCGTTGTTCATATTGTTAACCTGTTGCAGGAGGTCGATGGCAAAAAAGTTACCGCCTGCTTCCGGTTCAAAAGCCGCTTCGTTTTTAGCAGCATCGCCACGGAGTATCAGTACATTATCAATACCCAGGAAATCCAGGTCAATTAAAGCGTCTTCTGTTTCTCTTTTAGTAAACCCGCCGCAAATAATATGGGGTACCGCGTCAACCTTGTAGTGGTTCATGATGGCCGCACAGATCCCTACTGTTCCCGGGCGTTTACGCACTTCGATTTTCTCAAACGTACCATCTGCTTTCTTTTTGAACATGGATTCGCTGCGGTGATAGGTTACATTAATCCAGGATGGTTTAAATTCCATTAATGGGTCCAGGTGATCGTATAGTGTAGTGATGGTCTTACCTTTCAAAGGAGGTAATACTTCAAAAGAGATTAAAGTATCTTTTGCCTGCTGGATATGTTCTGTTAGTTTCATCGGGATCCATCTGTTTTTATCCAATGAAGCACCACCCTGCTTCATTATTCCGTAAAATGGGTGCAATATACATCGATGATCCGGTTAGAAAAACATGTGTTAAGATAAACTGCCCGGTACCATATCAATTGCATAACCTCTATTTTTGCTCAAATACATTGCTTTGAACCTCACCATCCATACCCGGCAACTCTTTAAAAGCTATAAGGGCCGTACCGTTGTAAACAATGTTTCTATTGATGTACAACAGGGCGAGATCGTTGGTTTACTGGGGCCTAATGGCGCCGGCAAGACCACTACTTTTTATATGGTTGTGGGACTGATTAAGCCGGATGAAGGCGCTGTTTTCCTGAATGACCAGGATATAACCCGCTTACCCATGTACAAACGGGCCCAGATGGGCATCGGGTACCTGCCCCAGGAAGCCAGTGTTTTCAGGAAGCTGAGCGTGGAAGATAATATACTGGCTGTTCTGGAAATGACCCGTCTTACCCGCGCAGAAAGACATTATAAACTCGACTCCCTGGTCGAAGAATTCAACCTGCACCATGTGCGCAAAAACAATGGCGACAGCCTGAGTGGCGGTGAAAGAAGAAGAACTGAAATAGCCCGTGCCCTGGCGGTTGACCCTAAATTTATTTTACTAGATGAACCTTTTGCAGGTGTTGACCCCATTGCGGTGGAAGATATACAGGGCGTAGTGGCTAAACTTAAATTCAAGAATATCGGTATCCTTATCACCGATCACAATGTAAATGAGACCCTTTCTATCTGCGACCGGGCTTATCTGCTCATTGAAGGAAAGATATTCAAACACGGCACCGCCGAAGAACTGGCCGATGATGAACAGGTAAGAAGATTATACCTCGGCACTAATTTCGAACTGAAAAGAAAGGACTGGATCATCGAAATGGGTAAAGACGGGCCGTCCGGGCTCTAAAAATATTATATCCTTATTGGTAAGCCTTACGCATTGAAAGAAGATCTTTTTCTTCGCCAATTCCCAAATTTCCCTCCCGAAAACCCGGGAACTAAATTCCAAAATCCGCCTATTCTCAGTTTCATTGCTTATTTTGCTGCTGATCGTCCCATGAAACTGCTCAGTCCCGCCATATCACGTTTAGCCCGTTTCAGACACTGGCGCATTGAGCAATGGATAACCGACCCAATAGCCGCGCAGCGCGAAGTGTTACAGGACCTGGTAACCCACGGCCAATACACCGAATTCGTGCGAAAATTCGGGATGAAAGAATTATTCAGCATCCGCAGTTTCAAACAGAATATACCCATACACGAATACGAGGATCTGAAACCGTATATCGACAGGCTTATGCAGGGAGAAGAGAACCTGCTCTGGAACACGCCTGTTAACTGGTTTGCCAAAAGCAGCGGAACCACCAGCGATAAAAGTAAATTCATTCCCATTACACAGGAAAGCCTGGAAGACTGCCATTTCCAGGGTGCAAAAGATGTGCTCACCCTCTATTACAATTATCATTCTGAAAGTGACCTGTTAACCGGCAAGGGCCTGGTAATTGGCGGAAGCCACCAGATCAGTAAGATCAACGAGGATATCCAGTATGGTGATCTCAGCGCTGTGCTGTTACAGAATACGCCCATGTGGGCCAACTGGATACGGACCCCCGACTTATCTATCGCTTTAATGGATGAATGGGAAAGCAAAATTGAAATGCTGGCGCAATC
>JBKJPR010000113.1:0-3848 GCA_046594275.1 Sediminibacterium sp. | reverse complement strand
GTTCCTGTTTTGGTTACCTGCGTGGGCCAGGCCTCTTCAGGAAGCAGGCCTTTGGATTGTAAGGTCTCTTTCCCTCCTACACTGGTTCCCCATAATCCCTTGTTTATTGAGTATGCCGCTTTATCAAAATTCATTGCTACACCTTTGGTTTTCAGGTAAGCAATCTCTTCTTCACGGCTTAGTTTCAGGTCTCGTATCGGGGTAATGATTTCCACTCCGGGAATCATGATATTAAAAATCATATCAAACCGTACCTGGTCATTACCTGCTCCCGTACTGCCATGCGCCACGGCAACTGCATTTAATTTTTTAGCATGTTCCGCAATATGTAATGCCTGACTTAAACGCTCAGCGCTTACACTTAATGGATACGTGTTATTCTTCAGCACATTTCCATAGATAAGGTATTTGATAATGCTGTCATAGTAACCCTGTACCGCGTTGACGGTTGTATGCGATTTAACACCCAGTGTATAAGCATGGTTTTCTGCCTGTGCAAGCTCTTCTTCACTGAATCCACCGGTATTTACGATCACGCTATGCACTTCATAGCCTTTGTCTTCGGTGAGGTATTTTACACAATAAGAGGTATCGAGGCCGCCGCTGAAACCGAGGACCACAACACCCCCGGCCCCCGCCTGTCCGTCGGGCAGGCCTGAAGGAGAGCTAATATTGTTTTCTTTTGTTTGATCAGTTTTCATTTTATAAGGATACGTTTCTTAGAATTATTTTTTAATTCCCTTCAGGAAATTGGGGTGAGTTTTACAGGTTGAAGAAATATTGAAATAATGATTTAGGTTTCGCTCCACCACCATTACTGTCTTTCTTCCTGAACAGTTGTAATAATTTACTCTGCTTTATTTTCATGAAACGCTCATATAGTTTTGAATTCTGTTTGAACTCTTCAGAGGTTTCTACCGGCTCATAATGATCGGCAGGATCATAAAGCATAGCAGTGCACATACAGTTCTTTCTCTCCTTACTCATCAGGATATCATAGTTCACACAGCTTTTGCAGCCTGCCCAGAATTCTTCGTCATCTGTCAGTTCACTATAGGTAACGGGCTCATAGCCAAGATCACTGTTGATCTTCATTACAGCCAGGCCTGTGGTGAGACCGAATATTTTGGCATTGGGGTATGTCTGCCTGGATAAATTGAAAATGGTCTGCTTAATCTTTTTGGCGATCCCGCTTTTCCTGAGTGCAGGAGTAACAATCAGCCCGCTATTGGCTACAAATTCTTCGTGTCCCCAAACTTCTATGTAGCAAAAGCCTACCCAGCCCCCATCGGGCAGATGTGCGATAACGGCTTTGCCTTCTTCCATTTTCTGCGCAACGTATTCAGGACTCCGTTTGGCAATACCGGTTCCGCGGGCTTTTGCTGAAGCCTCCATTTCATCTGTTATGATCTGAGCGTAATGAGTGTCGCCACCATTCGCTACACGAACAATAATATTATCTTCCAATTGTAATGATTAATAGAGTGAAAAAGGAACACGTATCGTGTTTAGATCAATCCCGGGAGATTTCCACTGATAGGGGCAAGTGCCAGTTGCTCGTCCCATCAGAACCCACGTCGAGGTCGCGGAAGAACATTCAGAGCAGACTCTACTGAAGCCCATGGCTCAGAGTTCTGTGTTTTAAAAAGATCAATATGTTTTGAAATCTGCTTCACTTATATGCAAGAAATGCTTTATGAGATGTAAAAGTATAACAGTTTCCCATAACGGGACTCATTTTTTTATGAAAGTTTGGTTAAGCTTGCGGGTAGCAACATAGAGAGGTCCGTTCAGATCAGTTTGAACGGGCTTTCTATACTATCCATACTATTTGCTACTGTGTGTTAGTTATTGCCTCTGCGAACACCACCACCGCCACTACCAGGAGGCCGCATACCATCACCGCCCTGGAACATGCCCCGCATCATCTGGTTCTGGCCACCTCTTTGCTGCTGTCCTGCAAAGTTGCGCAGGTTATAGGTAAAGGTTAACATGAAATACCGGGTAAGGTTATTGCTCTTGGTATTAATGAACTGGTTTCCATTCACTGAACTGCTAACTGCTACATTCTGTTTCAGAACGTCAAAACAACTCAGCCTGAATTCGCCCGCTTTGTTTTTCAGGAATTGTTTGGCTATAGAAGGTGTTATCAGAAATACGGTAGTATTATACCCGGGGGCACGGTTACCATAATGCGTATAATCGAAATCGCTGGCCAGAATCCATCCGTTATTGGAATAAACGGTGAAATCGGCAGACAGGCTCTGTGTGGTATAATTGGTATTCTGCGTTGAAAGTGTATTGCGGACAGGATTATACGAGAACGAGGTACTCAGGTTCATGTCGAAATTATTCTTCAGGTTGGTGGTCCATTTAATTGTTTCAGTGAGCATGGTACTCCGCGCATAGTTACTGACATTATTCAGCAATGACTGGTTTTGCCTGTAATCAATATTTGTCTGCAGATTCAGGTTAGACTTTGGCCTCTTTAAAGGGAAGCTGTAGTTGAAATATCCCGACAGGTTATATGTCCCACCGAGGTTAATATAGGTGGTTGTCTTCCCGCCGTTAGGATTTTGTATAATGGAGTTCTGGATATCATTGGATATAACGCTTGCATTGATGGTTGCGAGGATGAGCCTTGATGTAAACGGATCAAACGAAGTAAACAAAACGCGTAAACTATTGGTAAATTGTGGTTTCAGGTCAGGATTACCCCGCTGGAAATTAATAGAATCAGAAGTGGTCAGGATCGGCTGTAATTGCCCTGTACTTGGCTGGCTGGTTCTCCCATTATAAAATATACGCAGTGCTTTTGTTTTTGTGTAATTGTAAGTAAAATTCAGTGTAGGCGTGAGGTTCACAAAATTACGTGAGACGATGACATTCTTAGTTGTGTTGTTGCTGAGCAGGTCTGTAAACTGCACCCCTGTACCTATATTCAGGTTGAACCTGGCCTGCTGTATCCTGTAACTGAGGTTGGCTGTATTGGAGGTGGCTGTATACTTATATGAGTTGCTGAAAAGGCTGTCGAACATAGTGAATTTCTGTCCTACATTGTCGAAGCGGTACGTATTATTAATCGTGGTACTGTTATTATATGAGTAGGAATAACGTAACTCCAGCATCTGGTTCTTACCAATAGGTTCTGTATAGGAAACCGTTGGATTCACAGTAACCGAACGCGATGAATCCATATACCGCTGGTTTATGGTATCGGTTTTGAGAAATGGTTTATAAAAAGTGTTGACAGAATAATTGTTTCCGCTTCCATTAGTATTACTTGCGGAAAAACCGAGATCAAAAGAGAGTGTTCTTGCCTTTTTGGCGAAGCGGTGACGCAATTGCAAGTTGGTGCCATTAACATTGAACCCACTGTTATACCCTGAAGATCTGCTAACGGATTGATTGATCAAAGTGTTACTTTTTCCACCGGTAGTTATATTTGATGAAACACTATTAGGCGTGCTGTTCTGGAAAGAAATGTTGGGTCGAAAGATCAATGAATTATTCGAATCGATCCTGTCTTCCAGGTTAAAAGAAAAAATATGGTTCGAGTTTTTAGAATTGGATAACAATGTTGCGTTGTTGAAGGTTGATGAGTCCTGCTTCAGTATGTTCTCTGTAGAACTGATCTGGTCAGTAACCACCTGCGGACTATTGAAAGAATAACTGCCATAAGCATCTATATTCTTACTCCAGGCATCCCGGTAATTAAAGCCGGCTGCCCATGTGGTAGTGATACCGCTACTGCCGCCTGCACCACCGCCACCGAAACCGCCGAAACCGCCGAAACCACCACCACCGCCTGCCCGGCCACCACCTATATTGCGCTGGGTAAAATTTTG
>JBKJPR010000313.1:0-4033 GCA_046594275.1 Sediminibacterium sp. | reverse complement strand
ATAAATGTATTCCCACCCAGTTTGATGAGTTTGAACTGTAACTGGATCCAGCAGAAAATTCCTGCGAGCGCTATACCCACTGATCCACCTATTCCCGCCAGCAACAAGCCTTCACTTAGAAATATGCGTTGAATAGTTTGTTCGTTGGCCCCCATCGCTTTTAATACTGCAATGTCTTTTTGTTTCTCCAGTACCAGCATGGTCAAGGCGCCGATCATATTAAATGCTGCCACCACTAATATCAATGAAAGGATGCCATAGATCACCCATTTTTCCACTTGCATAACGGCATACAGGCTTCGGTTTTGCTCGTACCGGGTTTCTACCAGGAAATCATTTCCCAACTGCGACTGTATTGATTTTTTTATTTTATCTGGATCACTGCCGGTCTTCATTTCAATGGCGCTGTATTCATCGGCATCCATACTCAGCATGTATTTTACAAAAGCAAGATTGCTGAATACATATTTGTTATCAAAATCCTGCTGCACCATAAAAGTGCCGGAGGGCGTTACATTATAAGCATTCAGCCCATCGGCTGAAGTCAGTTTAGCTGCCTGCCGGTTAGGCAGGTATAAGGTTAGCGGGTATCTTTTGTCAACATCTACACCCGCGGCATTCTCTATGCCTGCCCCTACCACCAATTCAGGGGCATCCACGGTACCCAATGAAAACCTGCCCCGCGGTATATGCTGTGCACTGTTTATTTTATTGGTAGCAGTATACTGTTCATCCACCCCTTTCAGGGATACGATGGTCTGGAACGCGCCATTGAGTACCGCTTTTTCTTCCGCTATAAAACTGAAAACGGCTACACCACTCGTGTTTTTAATTTGCTGGATCTGTGCAGGAGAGATATGGAATGTTTTTCCCCGTGCGGGAACGATACGCATGTCGGCATAAAAATCAGCATACAATCCTTTCACCAGGTCCTCAAATCCATTGAACACGCTCAATACAATGATCAAAGCCGCACTACCCACAGCAATGGCCATCATACTAATCCACGCAATGATATTGATAGCATTGGTGGATTTCTGCGAGCGAAAATATCGCCAGGCGAATAAGAAATTCAAGGGATCTTTTAATTATTAAATTGTTTAATCGTTTAATTGCTAAACCTGAACTGACGATAGGTTTTCTAAACAAACCTGCCGCTATTAATCAATTAAACAGTGTATCCGGCTAATCCACTATTTCATCTTTATCCTTTGATTCATCGCTGATTTTTTTCAGTATCTCTTCCATCTTGAACACATAATCAAGGGTATCATCCTGGTAAAAATGCAATACGGGTATCCGGCGTAACTGGTGTTTTACACGGTCGGCGAGTTCTTTTTTAATCTCCCATGCGCGCGATTCAATGCTTTTCATGACAGCCGCCGCATCCTTCACCTGAAAAAGGCTCAGATAGATACGGGCCTCGAGCAGGTCGGGGGTTATTTTTACGGATGAGATAGAAACCATCCCCCCATCTATCATACCCAGGCCTAATCGCCTGAAAATATCATTCAGTTCTTCCTGTAAGGCTCCGGCCACCTGCCTTTGACGCTTTCCTTCCTCCATAATCTAACGTTTATTGACTTCAAAATTAGTTACTTTGCTGCGTTTTAAAGGCTTTTACATTTTTATGAAGCGATTTTCAAGGATACTTTTTTACCTGAGGAGCCAGAAAGGCAATATTGTACTATACGTGGCCTTTAACCTGCTGTCGGTTGTTTTTTCACTGGTTTCACTGGCTATGCTGGCGCCTTTCTTACAAATGCTGTTCAAAAAGGAAAAGTTGATAGATGTGGAACCCAAATGGAGCTTTTCAGCAAACGGTATCCTGGAATATGTAAAATACCAGATCAGTCAACTGATCACGCAGCACGGCGAAGTATATGCGTTGGGGGCTATTTGTCTGATCATTATCATATCCATATTCTTCAAAAATCTGTTTACCTATCTCTCCTTCCGTGTATTGGCGCCGATGCGCAATTATGTGATGACCAAACTCAGGTCTGATCTCTATGCAAAAATACTGGAGCTGCCAATTGGGTTTTTTACGGAACAGCGGAAAGGCGATATCATCAGCCGGATGAGCAATGATGCCAATGAAGTGGAATGGAGCGTGATGAGTACACTGGAGGGGTTAATACGCGACCCGCTGAATATCCTGATCATACTTGTAACATTGGTGTACATCAGCCCCGCGCTTTCACTATTCCTGTTAGTGCTGTTACCATTAACCGGTTTTATTATTGGCCGTATCAGCCGTTCCCTAAAGAAACAATCCACTGCTTCGCAGGAACAATTGGGTACGTTGATGTCGATATTAGATGAAACATTGGGTGGATTAAGGGTGATCAAAGCCTTCAATGCAGAAAAAATATTACGTAATAAATTCTTCCACACCAATGATACCCTGAACCATATCCGTAACCGGATGAATTTCCGCAGGGATCTGGCTTCGCCGATGTCTGAGTTTATGGGTGTGCTTGTCTTATCCTGTATCTTATGGTTTGGAGGCAAACTGGTATTCAATAACCAGGCGGGTTTAGGCCCTGATAGTTTTATAACCTATATCGTTTTTTTTACCCAGATCATCAATCCTGCCAAATCGTTGTCAACTGCATTCTATAATGCACAGCGCGGCAGTGCTGCCATTCAGCGTATTGAAGAAATATTGCAGGCGCCGGTAACCGTTACAGATCTACCAGATGCAAAACCAATCACTTCTTTCAGCCACAGTATCGAGTTTAAAAATGTTTCCTTTGCTTACGAGGATAAGATCATCCTGAAAAATATCAACCTCCGTATCGAAAAAGGAAAGACAATCGCCTTAGTGGGATCATCCGGTGCCGGTAAAAGTTCGCTTGCTGATCTGGTTCCCAGATTTCATGATGTATCAGGCGGGGAGTTGCTGATAGATGGCGTAAATATCAGGAACTATACACTGCATTCTGTTCGCAGCCTGATGGGTATTGTAACACAGGAACCTATTTTATTCAATGATACCATTGCTAATAATATTGCGCTGGGGGTAGATAATGTAACGAAAGAACAGATCGAACACGCCGCTACTGTTGCCAATGCATTGAATTTCATCAACCACAAAGAAGAATCTTTTGATTCCAATATCGGCGACCGTGGTAGTAAATTAAGTGGTGGCGAAAGGCAGCGCTTAACCATTGCCCGTGCTGTTTTAAAGAACCCACCTATACTGATTTTAGATGAAGCTACTTCCTCACTCGATACCGAAAGTGAGCGCCTGGTGCAGGATGCTATCAACAATATGATGCAGAACCGGACTTCCCTCGTGATCGCCCATCGCTTGTCAACCATTCGCCATGCCGATGAGATCATTGTATTGCAAAAAGGCGAGATTGTAGAGCGTGGCAGTCATGACCAATTGCTGGCGCATAATGGTATGTACCGGAGATTGGTAGAAATGCAGGAGGTGAAATAAATTTTGGAAAGGGCGATTGGGAAATTTTGAAATTGATTGATTTTCGATCCTTGTTCTTCTATTCCTTTTCATCTGTTTTTATTCAAAATAAAAAAGGCCACAACATAATTGCGGCCTTCCATTTTTATATCTTATTGCTCTTTATTGTTCCACTGTCGGTTTCACCAATCCGAGTTTTGCTTCCAGGCTTAATGTGGCATGAGGTACCGCACGGAGGCGTGCCTTATCAATCAGTTTCCCGGTAACACGGCAGATACCATAGGTTTTGTTTTCAATGCGCATGGTGGCCTTTTCGAGATGATCAATATAAGTGATCTGGCGGCTGGCCATCTGGCTCAATTGTTCTCTTTCCATACTCATACTGCCATCTTCCATGGTCATGTAACGGGCATCATCATTATCTCCTCCCATTTCATCTTTGCGGGTGATCAGTCCTTGTAAATAGGCCAGTTCTTTCTTAGCCGCTTCCATTTTTTTACTAATTAGTGCCCTGAACTCATTCAGGTCATTATCACTATATTTTACAAGTGGATCACCATTGGTTCTTCCTGCATCGGTTCTTTTTTCCAGTTGGGTATATCC
>JBKJPR010000399.1:0-3353 GCA_046594275.1 Sediminibacterium sp. | reverse complement strand
CATTCTGGTGCAACTATGGTGCCTTAGGACTGGGAGGGCTGTGCAGGAAGGATGCCGGAACCCGGCAATTGGGGGTTACCGGGCGCATTCCGGAAATGCTTTTTGGTGTGGCCAAGTACCCGTAATGCTTCCCGCATTTTTAAATCCTTCATTATAACAAGTTGGTGCCTTGCGCGATCTCTTTTTAGGCTTCACGCATTTGTCAACCCCTCATCATAACACGCTGGCGCTTTGCACGGCCTCTATTTACTTTCTTTGTCTTGATACAAAGAAAGTAACAAAGAAAAATCAAGACAAACACGATCGCTCCGCGCGTTTTGTCTTGCAAACGCGCACATTTCCACATTTCTTATTAATGTGCAAGACGAGAGATTATGTGCTTTTTTTAATAGCCTTGTATATCGAGATGTTCGATGAAAAAACAAACATCAGTCCCTGTGGAGGGGCCTCTTTGGGTACGGTGTCGGGCGAAGCCTCGACAGCACAAATCATGCGCAGCAGATTTGGGCAGTGCCCAAAGCAGCCCCGGAATAGGGACGGGGCCCAGCGGCCTTGAGCGAACCGGGGTTACGCATACGGGCTGTAACAAAGTAACTGTATGGCTTCCCGCATTGTAAATTCATTATTATGACAAGCTGAGGCCTGGAGTGGCCTGGGTTTACGCATACGAGCTGTAACAAAGTAACTGTATGGCTTCTTGCATTTTTAAATTCATCATTATAACAAGCTGAGCGCTTTGCGCGATCTCTATTTACTTTCTTTGCCTTGATTATACCAAGTGGTAAACTTTGGACCGAAATGAGTGGTAAACTATCCACTGAAATAAGTGGTAAACTATAGGCCGTAATATCCATCAATGAAAAAACAAACATCAGTCCCTGTGGAGGGGCCTCACGATCGCTCCGCGCGTTTTGTCTTGCCAACGCGCACATTTGCACATTTCTTATGAATAGTGCAAGACGAGAGATTATGTGCTTTTTTTAATAGCCTTGTATATCGAGATGTTCAATGAAAAAACAAACATCAGTCCCTGTGGAGGGGCCTCACGATCGCTTCGCGCATTTTGTCTTACCAACGCGCACCGTGTAAGAACGAGAGATTTTGAAACTCCAAACGCCTCACTACCCCCTATCAACATCCCACTACAACCATTGCGTAGAACTACTGAATTTTGATAGAATACTTGCAAATCCATCATATGCATTATAAATTTAATGGTTGTGAGGTGGGGGTTGTCAGTTGTTACAAAGAAAATTTTATCCAACATAACCAATAACGGAATCGCTTTGCATTATCCACTGCAAACCATACAGAACCTTGTTTACCATGCCCTGCCGCCCTCGCAATTTTTTTTGATTAAGGACGACGCAGCAGCTTTGCTTTGGCATAAAGTAAACAGGGCTGCAGACCGTATGTCATCAGATATCCTGCAGCAAGCCTGCTGTGCAAAAAATAAAAAAGAAAAAAGAACACTGATACATTCCTGCCAGGTAGCCAGCATCGCAATGGCTAACCGTTTACATGGGTATGGAAAAATGGTACGTGCACTTCCCATGCAAGAACCTGCCAGGGAGCAACAGGTAACAGCTTATTATTCTCTTCGCGACAAAATAATGAACAACCTCAGCCTGTTTGATCAGTTTCCGGGTTACTGCGATAAAGACCTGCCACTACCCGATCATATCTATGAGATTGAAAAAAAATCCATCGCAGACAGCCTATTGAATATGGAAGACGAGTGGCGGGATAAGATCGAACCCTGCTTGCTGGATATATTGGTTCAGCCTTTGTACAACTTTACAGCCTTATCCTCCTCAAATCCCTCCTACAGCACACATGAATACCTGCTATTACTTTGCAATAAAACCAGATCGCTATATCTGGCTTGTCCTGCTGAGGCCAATACTGCCCTCATCTATCTGCTCATTCATCTCAATTATAACCATGATGACTTTATCAGTTATGCAGTGGGCCAATTGCAGCCGACCCTTTCAGAAGAAGGAATACAGGGTGACCTGCTGGCCTATATACACTTACTGCATACCTTAAAAAGGGTCCGTCCCCTAAGCGCTGCTTTATATCCCGGCCAGCCCGGCTGCCTGGCGGGTATCATAGATTGTATAGAACAGGAAATACAATTGCTCGAAAAGCAATTGGCATGGCAAATTAATACGTTCCCTGATGTAAAAACAATAGAAAAAAACACGCTGAAATCACTACAAACCTGTCTGAGCTTATCACAACTCGGCCTCTTTCTCCGCCTGCTCAATAATACCGGCCTCCTCACCTGCGAACCCTTAACCTACCTGTTTGAACAGGTATCCTGCCATGTCCATACCGCCAGGGCCGCCAAGTATACAGCAGCCAGCCTGAACAGCAAATATTACAGTGATGACCCTGCAGCTAAAGCCATCCTCAAAGACCATATTATTCAATTGCTCAATGAACTTAACAAGCGCTAAAAGACCCCCTCTCTGTTTCACAGAGAGGGGTCAGGGGGTGAGTTGGGCGCTAACCGATGGGCAAATTCCTCCTTCCTCGGTGGTAACGCCTGCCATTACGGGGTAATAAATTTAATAATACTCCCGGGAACACCTACTACAACGGCATAATCAGGCACATCTTTAATGACCACAGAACCCGCACCGATAGTGGCCCATTTTCCGATCTGTATTCCCTGTATCACGGTACTGCCTATTCCTACATGTGCCCCTTCGCCCACGGTAACATTGCCGGCAAGGGATGCATTTGGAGAAATATGCACAAAGTCTGCAAGTCTGCAATCATGATCAATGCACGCATTTGTATTTATGATACAATGCTTACCAATGCTGGTATCGCTGTTAATGGTAACGCCCGCCATAACCACACTGCCTTCAGCAATCTTACACCGCGTTGAGATATTAGTTTTGGGATGAACCGCGGTGCCAAATGCACTTTGCACATCACTAACTATTTTTTTTTCAGGGCATTATTACCGATTGCTACAATTACCGGCGCATAATATACTGGTTCGGTAGTTACGTTATATTCAAGCAAGGTTGTGATTTGCGGATTGGTATCCACAATAGCTTTTACCTTTGCCTTCATCTCTTCAATTATTTCGATGATCACTTTTGCATGACCACTTGCACCGATCAGTACAAATTCATTATTCATAAGATAAACGATTGTGGGTAATTGGCTATTTTCACTCTTTCCTCCGGTAAAGTAATCTGTTTCTCATAATGTGCTGCTTTGAGAGGTATGCGGAGAAATGAGTGATGCCTTTCTATTCATTGTTGTCCGACTAAAAACGAGGGGGGAGGCGATTAAGCCCTCCCCTTATTTCATACTTTTAGAGTACCACCTAA
>JBKJPR010000285.1:0-8792 GCA_046594275.1 Sediminibacterium sp. | reverse complement strand
GAATAAAAGTTTACTCCATCCTGTTTCCAGTCAATTTTTACTGTATAAGTTCCGGCACCCATCGTACCGGTAAAATCCTGGATACCGCTATTGTCAGGCGATAACCGGAATTTTTTATCTTTCCCGGAATCGTATGCACAGTAAAAGAAAACTGAGCCGGTTAGTTCTTTGTTCTTCATTTCTTCAGGCATTTGTAACAGGATTCCGGATCCGGTTTGTTTTATTACAGGAGTTGAGCTCAGTGTATTGGTATGCACAGATCCATCGATCACCTGCTGGTAACGCAGCTCATTCTTGTAGTAGTCTTTATCAACCAATTCAAAATTGGTTGATAAAGAACGGTATACGAGATAAAACATCATCCCGGCAAAAACGATGAATGTATAGGTTAACTTTTTCCCCCAGTTCATGATTATTTTTTTTGCTCTGTGTAAGCCCCAGATGATTTAAAATTTATTAAATGGCCCCATGAAATTAGTTTGTAACACGGTGAGCCTTGTATTTCCTTCATAGAGTCCTATGGTAAGTTTTGTTTTTCTTTCACTGATAAAATGCAGCGGAAGCAGGATGAAGAACGATCCCTTTCCCTGCCCCTCTTTGGTAACGTGAATGCTTTGTCCTTCCGCTTCCCAAATCCGTCCGGGCGCGTTTTCCAGTTTCAGCGTCAGTGGTATATCCTTCATGGTTTTATTAACAACCTTAACTATGTATAGATTGGAAATGCTGTCTGCACCCCTTTCCTGGTAAAGCATACCGGCTGCCCTTACAATGGTACCGTCTACATTTTTACGTGTATACAGGAGGAACGATAAAACGCCTGCTAACACAATAAGCAAGGCAGTATAAAATTTCATTCTTCCGGTATAATGAAGCCTGGTACCATTTGCTATTCCATTTTCTGATGCATAACGTATGAGTCCGTGTTCCCTTCCCGTAGCATCCATCATAGCGTTGCAGGCATCAATACAGGCAGTACACCCCACGCATTCCATCTGTGTTCCATTGCGTATATCTATAGCGGTAGGGCAAACTTTTACACACTGAAAACAATCAATGCAGTCGCCGGTATTCATTTCTCTGTTTTCTTCCTTTCTGAATTTACTCCTGGGTTCCCCCCTTTTGTGATCATAGGCAACGATCATGGAGTTACGGTCGAGCAATACGCTTTGCAGGCGTCCATAAGGACATATTACAGTGCAGGCCTGCTCGCGGAAATAGGCGTATACGCCATAAAACACGCCTGAGAAAATCAGGATGGCTAAAAGTCCACCCCCATGCTTGTTTATGGGCTCACTAATTATCTTTTTCAACTCATCAACTCCGATTATATAAGAGAGAAAGAAATTTGCGATAATAAATGCAAGTAAAAAAAAAGCGAGATGTTTGATTATTTTTTTTCTGATTTTTCCTGCGTTCCAGGCGCTGTTATTCAATAATTTTTGTTGTGAGGCATCTCCTTCAATAAAGTATTCAAGTTTGCGGAACAGCATTTCCATAAAAATGGTTTGCGGGCAAACCCAGCCGCAAAACAAGCGGCCGAATGCTGCGGTAAACAATACCACAAATACAATAAATGTAATCATGGTAAGCCCCAGTATAAAAAAATCCTGCGGCCAGAATATTTTTCCAAAAATGATGAACCTTGCTTCAGGGATGTTGAACAGGAATAAAGGGCGGCTATTTACTTTGATGAATGGCAATGAAAAAAACAGTATAAAAAATCCCCGGCTAACCCATGTGCGTATTGAATAAAACTTCCCTTTCGGTTTCTGTGCGTAAACCCATTTTCTTTTCCCTTTTGCATCCATCGTTGCCAGCCTGTCACGGAAAGATACTTCTGGCGCCGCTTCGGTATTAATTGTTGTTTGATCCATTCTGGAAAAAATTTACCTGTTCAGGGAAGCCTTGATGGATTGACTGTTTTCTTTAATAGCGCTGTCTTTTTTTGCCGGAACGGGTTCATCCTTGAATAACACACCCTGCGGCGCTTTTGCATTGGGTGGGTTGGTACCCGTTAGTGATTTCACATAACTGGCCACCTGCGCAATCTGTTTATTGGAATATGCATTTTGCCATTGTGGCATTGCGTTGATACCATAACGGATGGTTTTGAAAATGCTTTTAATATTTCCGCCGTTTACCCAGTAATCATCTGTCAGGTTGGGTCCTACATCTCCACCTCCGGATGCTTTATGGCAGGTGACGCAGGTAGTAAGGAATATGGTTTTACCGGCAGTAAGGTCATTTGCAGTGGATAAGATGGTAACCGTGTTCTCATCTACAGCATCACCCTTTTTTGCCAGGTAAGCTTTTATGTCACTATCTGCCTGGGCCACAGACATATCATATTCCTGTTTGGCAGAAGGGCCGGTATGCGACACTTGAAAGCGCCATAAATAAATGCCTGAAAAAAGTATGGTAAGATAAAAACCGTAAATCCACCATGGCGGTAAGCGGTTATCCAGTTCCCGTATACCGTCATAATCATGACCAAGGTCAATATCTGCTTCCTGTTCAACTGGCTTAAACCGGTTCAGGCGTATCCACCAGTTGATAGATGGTTTTTTTGCAGCCTTCGGTTTTATGATCAATACTTTTTCTGCAGGTTTCAACAGCAACCTGATGTTAAAAAGCAATACAAGGATGATCAGTATTTCCAGAAACACAATCGATATCATCATATAAAAAGCAAAAGCAGACATCCCCGCTATTGTACTGTCCACAGCAGTTGGCGGATTAGCTCCAACTGGATTCCCATTTTGAGCACAAATTGAACTACTCAGGAAAATGAGCAAAACAACAGCAGATGCAGCCATCTTTGCAGTAGCATCTTTCTTTTTTTCATTTTGCAGTGTAATACCGGCGGTATACAGTAAAATATTACCGAGGAAGCCTATACAGACAAGCAATAGTATCATCAATACTACCAGGCATAGTGCAACTGGATTGCTGAACAGGGATGGGGCAGGTGGCCCCGCCGCCCATACCGGCTGAACACTGATCAATAAAAAACCAGAACAAAGGCCTGTTATATATCTTAACTGTTTTGGAATTTTGGAAAGCATACTATAGTGTTTTTAGTTCTCAGTTATCAAGTGGTATCCGGCTTATTTCGGTGAATGTTTGCTTTTTCGTAGCAAATACCCATACCAGCATAGCCAGAAAAAACCCAACAAAAATGGCAAGTGAAACGATTCCATATATATCAATGCCGCCTATCTTTTCTATATAATGAATGAATTTCATAGAATGTTTTTTTATTTATTATTATCAACAGTTATTTTCCCCGGCTGCACTTTAATGTCTGTGCCAACACGTTGCATGTAAGCGATCAGGGCGATGATCTCGGCATTTGGCGGTGTGTTTATTTTATCTTTTTTAAGACTTTCCGCAATGGCAGCCTCCTCCCGTACAAGGTCTGCATTCGCGATCTTGTCATATCCTTCCGGGTAGGGTACACCCAGTGTTCGCATAGCCCTGATCTTAGCTGGCGTGGAAGCGGTGTCAAGCGCATCATCCAGCAACCAGGTATATTGAGGCATGATAGACTCAGGCGACATGGATCTTGGATCATACATATGGTTGTAATGCCAGCTATCTGGGTATTTTCCGCCTATCCGGGCCAGATCAGGACCCGTTCGTTTGCTGCCCCATTGGAAAGGATGATCATACACGAATTCGCCGGCTTTGGAATATTCACCATACCTGGCCACTTCATCACGGAAAGGACGTATCATCTGTGAATGACAGGTATAACAGCCTTCACGGATATAAATATCACGTCCCTGCAGTTCCAGTGGTGTATAAGGTTTTACGCTGGCAATGGTGGGAATGTTTGATTTGATAAGAAAGGTTGGAATCAACTCAATGAGGCCACCCAGGGCAACTACTACTAAGCTCAGTACCAGCATAAGTACCGGTTTTCTTTCAAGTATCCTGTGCCAGTATTCTTTTTTAAGCGTTGCTTCCTTTACTATTGGTGTGGCTTCGGCTGCTTCATCTGGAATGAATGTTCCCTGCCGGATGGTTTTTGCCAGGTTATATACCATCAATAATGTGCCTACCAGGTATAATGCACCACCAATGCTTCTTAGAACATACAAAGGTTTTATACTGGTTACGGTTTCCAGGAACTGGAATTTTAATTGTCCTTCCGGCGTAAAGGCTTTCCACATCAGGCTTTGTTCAAAACCCGCCCAGTACATGGGTACGGCATATATGATGATGCCGATGGTTCCTAACCAGAAATGATTAGTGGCTAATTTTTTCGAATACAGGCTGGTGGCCCACATTTTAGGTATCATATAATATAGTATGGCAAATGCCATGAAACCGTTCCATCCAAGTCCACCTATATGTACATGGGCAATGATCCAGTCTGTGAAATGCGCAATGGCATTCACATTTTTGAGGCTCAGCAGGGGTCCTTCCAATGTGGCCATGCCGTAACAGGTTATGGCTACTACCATGAATTTCAATACGGGATCTTCTTTTACTTTATCCCAGGCGCCGCGAAGCGTGAATAAACCGTTTAACATGCCACCCCAACTTGGTGCAATGAGCATAATGGAAAAAACAACACCCAGTGATTGCGCCCAATCAGGCAAGGCCGTATATAAAAGATGGTGCGGCCCCGCCCAGATATAGATAAATATCAAGGCCCAGAAATGAATAATGGAAAGGCGGTAAGAATACACCGGACGGTTAGCGGCTTTGGGCAGGAAATAATACATCAGTCCCAATACAGGCGTGGTCAAAAAAAATGCCACTGCGTTATGCCCGTACCACCATTGCACCAAAGCATCCTGTACCCCTGCATACCAGCTATAACTTTTGAGGAAGGATACCGGTATTTCAACTGAGTTAACAATATGCAGCAGGGCCACCGTTACCCATGTGGCTATATAAAACCAAATGGCCACATATAAATGTTTTTCCCTGCGCTTAATGATCGTACCAAACATATTAATTCCAAAAAGCACCCAAACTATGGTAATGGCGATATCAATGGGCCATTCCAGTTCGGCATATTCTTTTCCGGTTGTTTTTCCCATCAGTAAAGTGATAGCGGCCGCTGCAATGATGGTTTGCCATCCCCAGAAATGGAGCCAGCTTAATTTATCATTATACATCCTTGCCTTGCACAAGCGCTGCAGTGAATAGTAAATTCCGGCAAAAGAAGCATTGCCAACAAAAGCGAAAATAATGGCATTGGTATGCAATGGCCTCAGCCGTCCAAAAGTGGTGGGTGCAAAATTCAGGCTTACCTGTGGAAGATAGATCTGTACAGCGGCCCATAGTCCTGCGAGCATACCCACTACTCCAAAAATCACAGTAGCATAGCCAAACGCTCTTACGATCCGGTTGTCATAATAAAATTTCTCTACTTGCATATTGCTGTTTGGTTTATAAGGATTGTTTTGTTTTGGAGCCGCTGGAAGGTTTGTCATCGAATAATATCCTTGCAGCAGGCGAATAATCATCTTCAAACTGCCCGGATTGCACACTCCATAAAAAAGCCACCAGGAAAAGGCCCGCTATGGTAAGACTGGCGATAAGCAGAATGACAATTACACTCATATAATTTTATTCAATGTAAAATTATTCCTGTCTGATAGGGTATAGGGTAATGAATATCACTGCGAAAACTGATTTTGATCAGCTCGGAATTCAAGTGATATCATCAGAGTTTCATCCGTTTGGCGAGCCAGTTGCTGCTTCCAAAAGTGACCAGTACAATGCAAAGGGAACTACTGGGCATAAGAATGGCCGCTATCATGGGCGAAAGATGGCCCTGTACCGCATAATAAATACCCACTATATTGTAGGCAATGGACAGTATAAAGCTTGTCATAACAATATTCCGGTTTGCGCGGCACAGCCTGATAAAGCGGGGGAGCATGGAAAGTTGCCCGGCTTCCAGGATACCATCACTCGCAGGGGTGAAATTGTTATTTTGTTCAGTTAGGGCAATACCAGCATCGCTCTGACGCAAAGCTCCCGCATCATTCAGGCCGTCGCCGATCATCATTACTTTTTCACCCTGCTGTTGCAGCTCTTTTACATACGCCAGTTTGTCTTCTGGTGTTTGATGAAACAAAAGGGTTGACCCGGGGCCTAATAATTCCAGCAGGTTCTGCTTTTCAGATTCATTATCCCCCGTCAATACAGAGATGCGATAATTTTTATTCAGTTCAACCAGCAGCCCTGCTGTTCCGTTTCGGTACACGTTATTGAAGCGGAACCACCCATGCAGCTTGTTTTCAAAACTAATATATACAGCAGTTCCCGGGCTGATATCAGCCTTGCCACCTACAAAAAAGGCGTTGCCGATTTTAAGGAGGTCGTCCTCTACAAATCCTTCTATACCCTCGCCCGGTATTTCTTTATACCCCAGTACCTTCCAGTTTTTTTTAATGGGAAATTGTTTGGCAAGGGCTCTGCTTAGCGGATGGCCAGAACAGGCAGCTAATGCCGCTACCTGTTGTTTTTGGAGTAGTGTTAACGGGGTTCCTTCATAAACAATTTCCTGTTGCAGTGTGGAAGTAAGTGTTCCGGTTTTATCGAATACAATATGGGTAATCCGGGCAATGTTTTCTATCGTTTGGGCATTACGCAGGTAAAAATGGTTCCGCCCTAATATCCTGAGCATATTGCCATTGGTAAAGGAATTCGATAATAATAGTGCACAGGGGCAAGCGATGATGAAAATGGCTGTAACTGCAGGCCATATCCTGGAAGGGTCATTTATTTGCCAGTAAACAGCAGTAACTGCTGCCACCGTAAAAACTATAAAGGTAAAATAACGGCTTAAGAGGTGAACAAAGGAAGCCGGTTTGTTTTCTTTGCCTGGTTGATCTTTGCTCCAGAGTGAAGTAAGGTAGCTTTGGGCCACATCTTTCAATACTAATATTTCTATATTCGCGCCGGTCTGTTTACCACCCGCATACACCAGTTCGCCCATTTCCTTCATAACAGGCATTGATTCTCCTGTTACAAAACTATAATCAATAAAGGCCACACCTTTGGTAAGTATACCGTCTGTGGGCACGAGTTCTTCGTGATGAATCAATAAAGTATCACCTGGCCGGATGCCAGGCAGCGTAGTGGGTATTTCCCTGTGCTGTTTCAATACAGATACAGCCACCGGAAAATAAGATGTATAATCCCTTTCAAAAGAAAGCCTTTGATACGTTTTTTCTTGTAAGATGCGGCCGGCAAGCATAAAAAAAACAATACCTGACATAGAATCAAAATAGCCCCCGCCTGTTCCGCTTATTACTTCCCATGCGCTTCTGATGAAAGTGATAATAATAGCCAAAGCAATAGGGGTATCAATATTCAGGAAATGCTGCCTGAGGCTTTTCCAGGAGGATTCATAGAAGGGAAAGGAAGCATAGAGCAATACAGGGATGGCCAATCCGAAATTTGCCCAGCGGAAAATACCTCTGAGCCCGGCTTCACTTGCATCAATACCAAGGTATTCAGGGAAACTCATCAGCATGATATTCCCAAAACAAAAACCGGCCACACCTAACCGGCTGATCATGCGTTTATTGACGGCAGGCCGTTTCTGCTTAAGATTGTTCAGGCTGATATAGGGTTCATATCCGATATGCGTTAACAGCTCTACTACTTTACGCAGGCTGGTTTTTTTTACAAGGAAAACGATATCCACTTCTTTGCGGGTAAAATTCACTTTAGCAGAAATAATTCCAGGTTCGAGTCTGTGCAGGTTTTCGAGTAAATATAAACAGGAACTACAGTGTATCTGTGGTAAATAGAACCTGGCATGAACCTGCCGGTCATCCTTGAAACCTATCAGCAGGGATGCGATAGCCGGATCATCCAGGAAAGCGAATTTGTCTTTGCGCACTTTTATGCGCTGTGTGATACCCGGATTTTTATTGAGATCATAATATTCACATAACGCATGCTGGTTGAGAACCTGGTACACCATTTTACAACCTGCACAACAAAAATTCTTTTCTTCCAGCCGGATACCTGCAATAAGGCACATATCCCCGCAATGATAGCAGGCTGATTTTTGGTCTACGGCATTCGTATTGCGCATACTTGACTGAATATGAATGCACTAAAGTAAAAAAGCCGAAGAATCACTGGCATGAGAAACTTCAGGAACAAACATGATATTAATCATGTTTGTTCCACCCCATTCTTTTAAAATTTGTTGCTAAAGAACCGATTGTCATCTGTTTAAGCAGGAGAACCAAATTATGTTTTTACGATCATTTGAAATAACCCCGACCACAACGGTATCCGATATTGTATTGCAGGATTACCGGACGGCGGATGTGTTCCATAAATATGGCATCGAGTATTGCTGCACCGGCTGGTGGCCATTGGAAATAGCCTGTACGATCAAAGGACTCGAAGTTGAGCGGTTAACAAAGGAACTGGAAAATATAACCCGTACCGTTCAGGCGTCATCGGCCCTGTTCTTTCAAACCTGGGAAACTGATTTTCTGATCGACTTTATTATTCATGTACATCATCATTACCTCGAGCAGTCATTACCCCGCACCGCAGAAATGATCAAACATTTTGTTGACGAGCATGAAAAAAAATATCCACATATGCAGGAAGTGAATACTTTGTTTATTCAACTTATCGCTGAAATATTCCCGCATATCCGGCAGGAGGAAGAAGTGGTGTTCCCCTATATACGCCAGATGGTGCATGCATATGAGAATAAGGATTCTTATGGAAAACTGCTTGTGAAAACGCTTCGGAAACCGGTTGATATTATGATGCTCCATGAAAAGGGTTTG
>JBKJPR010000256.1:0-3478 GCA_046594275.1 Sediminibacterium sp. | reverse complement strand
AGGAGGAAGAAAGCAGCTTTGAGGAATTTGCTTTTGGTTTTGATCTTTGTCAGGTCGATATCCGGGGAGAGATACCATTGGCGGTAGCGGGAAATATCGCGCCGGTCAAAAACGACTATTCCATTTTTGTCTTTCTGCCTATTCTCCGATCCGCCAAACATCCCTTCTGCGCCATAACCCACTGCGATGTTCAGCCAGGATGGGAGGGCGGAATTCTTTGCAAAGGATCTCAGGTTGGCGCTTAGCCAATAGGTTTGGCCATTATAATCTTTCAGCATTCTTTCGAGTGAGCTGTTCCCGAAAAGATCATCCGCCTTTTGATTAAGCGATGCTGACCCATAATCATTTTTGTGGAATGAGAATTTAACCTGTATCCTTTGCTCATCCCAGGCCAGTTCCTGTGCAATGAATAAACTGCTTCCGGCAATATTCGATGAAAAATCACTGACGCTGAATCCCCATTGGGAAGAGAATCCGTCGAGTACTTCAATTACAGTCATATAAGCGGCGCCGCTTAAGCCCGCAGTCAGGATTCTTTGCTTTCGTGATAAGCCTGTCCGGCGCCAGAGTTCCATGCTCATTTTGCTTGCCGTGTATGATCCGAAAACATGACCGGCTTTATCTACCTGTAACCAGTCATTGGCATCATTAAAAAAATGAAAGGAAGATTGAGGGTAATGCTTATACCAGGCATTGGATAAGGCAACCAACGAGCCGCCATATCCCGCAACGCTTCCGATAGTGGCCAGGTAAATAGGTATTTTTTTAGGTGACTGGACTGATGGTAAAGCCACAGACTGGCCCGCAACAGTGCCATTCCTCACGGAATCCTGCGCGAACAGGGAATAGCAGAACAATACACCTGATATCAACGTTAGTTTCTTCGTACTGTAAACTTACATCACTAAATGATTAGAGTTATGGGTGTTTGGGTTGAAAATGTAAAAATTATTCATAAACTTGTTGAATAATCGTTTTAGAATCAATAAAAAATCATTGCTATGGATGCTGCTATTCAGGAAAAAATTAACGCCTGGCTCAACGGGAATTACGACCAGGACACAAAAAATGCCATTGTTAAACTGCAGATAGAGAAACCTGATGAGCTGGCCGATGCATTTTACCGCAGCCTTGAATTTGGCACCGGCGGGTTGCGGGGCATTATGGGTGTAGGCACTAACCGGATCAATAAATACACGATCGGTATGTGCACACAGGGTTTTGCCAATTACCTCAAAAAAACATATGGTAACCAGGAAGTGAAAATGGCCATTGCCCACGACAGCCGCAACAACAGCCGCTTCTTTGCTGAAACTACGGCTAATGTATTTGCGGCAAATGGTATTAAGGTGTTTTTGTTTGAAGCATTGCGTCCCACCCCGGAGCTGAGTTTTGCTATCCGCACTTTAGGATGCAAAGGAGGGGTGGTTTGTACCGCTTCGCATAATCCCAAAGAATACAATGGCTACAAAGCGTACTGGAACGATGGTGGGCAACTGGTGCCGCCGCATGATACCAACGTGATCAAAGAAGTGGAAGCCATTACTGATGTGAGTGCAGTGAAATGGGATGGTGGTGAAGCTAATATAACTATCATCGGCAAAGACATGGATAATGCCTATATGGATATGGTAAAGGGATTAAGCGTATATCCCAACGTCATCGCCAAACAACATGACCTGAAGATCGTATACACCCCTATTCATGGAACAGGCATCACATTAGTGCCTGAAACATTAAAACGGTTTGGTTTTACCAATGTGACAATTGTAGATGAACAGGCAACACCTGATGGTAATTTCCCGACCGTGGTATATCCCAATCCCGAAGAAAGTGAAACCATGAGTATTGGCCTGAAAAAGGCCAAAGAAATGGATGCCGATATTTTACTGGGAACAGACCCCGATGCCGACCGGGTAGGCATTGGCGTAAAAAACCATAAAGGCGAATGGGTATTGATGAATGGTAACCAGACCGCAGTGCTGGCATTCACATATATGATGGAGGCCCGCAAGGCCAAAGGAATCGCACAACCGAATGATATGGTCATCACCACCATTGTTACCACTGAAATGATCAACAGGGTGGCTGAGCAAAATGGGGTAGCCTGTTTGAATGTGTTGACCGGTTTCAAATGGATAGCCGAAAAAATTAAAGAACTGGAAGGAGAGAAGAACTACGTGATCGGGGGTGAAGAAAGTTTTGGTTTGATGATCGGCAACCAGATACGCGATAAGGATGCCGTAAGCGCAGTAGCCTTGATGTGCGAAATGGCCGCTTATGAAAAGGACCAGGGCAAAACATTGTTTGATAAAATGATTGAGCTGTACCTCAAATATGGCTTCTATTACGAGAACCTGATCAGTCTTACCCGGAAAGGCATGAATGGCCAGAAAGAAATCGCTGATATGATGGAAGGCTACCGGAGCAATCCTCCCGCTACGATCGCGGGCGCTAAAGTAACTACGCTGCTGGATTACCAGTTACAAACCGGTAAGGATCTTGTTACCAATGCAACCTGGGCCATTGACCTTCCGAAAAGTAATGTGCTGCAATTCATTACTGCCGACGGCACAAAAATATCTGCGCGGCCATCCGGAACAGAACCCAAAATCAAATTCTATTTCAGCGTGAATACAAAGCTTGAACGAAAGGAAGATTTTGATGCCACTTTCGCCCAGTTGGAGAAAAAGATCAATGATATTATTGTGGATATGGGGCTGAGGTAGTGAATGGTGAGTGGGGAGTAGGGAATAGGGATACTAAGTAATACAATCGCACCCACTCCCTACTGACTACTCACTACTCACCACTCACTCCCCTGATCTTTTTCTTTTCACATTCATCCATTCCAGCAAGGGTGGCAGTATATTCGTTCTGCTATGAGAAAGTTCGAGGATACATACCAGCACAAGGGCCTTCGGCGGCAATTGGTAAACATGCTGAAAGAAAAAGGAATTACCGATGAGCAGGTACTGGAAGCCATCAACAATATCCCCCGCCATTTTTTCCTAGATTCTGCTTTTGACAAGATAGCTTACGAGGACCGTGCTTTTCCGATAGGCGAGGGGCAAACCATTTCGCAGCCTTATACCGTGGCTTACCAGACCCAGTTGTTGCAGGTAAAAAAATTAGACAAAGTGCTGGAAATTGGTACAGGTAGTGTGTACCAGGCAACTGTATTAGCTGAGTTAGGTGCCTGGGTATATACCATTGAGCGCCAGAAAAAATTATACGACCTGCAGCAGAAGGAGTATCATTTCCGCAAAAAATATCCCAATATCAAATTCTTTTTCGGAGATGGATTTGAAGGCTTGTCTACGTACGGCCCTTTTGATAAGATCATTATAACCGCGGCTGCCCCCCATATTCCTCCCAAATTAGTGGCGCAACTAAAACCAGGTGGCCTGATGGTATTACCTGTTGATGAAGGCGAGTCCCAACGCATGCTCCGCCTGACCAAACTGGAAGACGGCAC
>JBKJPR010000217.1:0-11057 GCA_046594275.1 Sediminibacterium sp. | reverse complement strand
TAAAGTGCCATAATAATGAATAGGAGAATTTGATTTCCCCACTCTAAAGAGTGGGGCAAGAGATAAGGAATATTCAAATTTGTTAGGCTGTGGGTTGACTGGTAGAATATATATTAGCTTTGCCCCACTCTTCAGAGTGGGGATCAAAAGAAGCTCTCCCATCCTCACCGGGCGGGACTTTAGTCCCCCAGTCACCATCAGGGTAAGAAATGACTTCGCTCAAATCTTCCGAACACCTGTGGTCAGCGACCAACAATGGCGAGGAGCGGCCAACAATGGCCGGGGCGCCAATAATGGCAGGAGGCTTCAATAATTACTTCTGTTAGTGTTAATCTTCTTCCCAAATTGGTTACCTGATTAACCTACTGCCCATGTTGGTCGCCTGACCAACATGCATTTTGGGATTTAGATTTCTTTCAATTCAACGCATTGTCAAAAGATGGTATTGTTGGTCAGCGACCAACAATGGCGGGGGCCAACAATGGCGGGAGGCTTCAATAATTGCTTCTGTTAGTGTTAATCTACTTCTCAAATTGGTCACCTGCTTAACCTGCATACACTACCGAACAGATTTGTATCCCCCTAACACGCCCTTTTTAGAGAGCACAATTTGCCAAAGCTGGTTATGGCGCGCACGGAATGAGCCGGCGTTGGAACGCAGGTAGTACCTCCACATGCGGTAAAAGCGTTCGCCATACTCATCTTTAAGTTCATCCCAATTCCTGTCAAAATTCTGAAACCATGCCATGAGTGTTGGATCCTTTTCATAGAGAAACAGCCATTCCTGTCATGGAGACCCGGCTTGGTAATGGGTTTATTCTGTCATCGGTTTGATTAGATATTTATCATTCATCCATGGAGACCCACCCTTGCCTGTATCAATTTGGTTTTTAAATCCTGGAATATGTCCGCTAAGCAGATGAATACCTGATGGTGGGAAGTTCATATGTAGAATGTAAAGACAGAACTATTTAATAAACATGTAATAAAAAACAATATATTTTTTTAGGCCTGTTCCCACAAAGAACGGGCTTTTTTATGCCTATGTGTATATTTACATCTTTCTAAAAAAAATTTACTTTAGGTTGAAATATATATACTAAAATATAAAATGTTAATATTTTTATCAATTAAATAGGTTTTTTATTGTAATTTAGATTATTAATTAATTATAACATTTATTTTTAATATTAATAATTAAACCACTGAGTATGCAAAAACTGACAATTAAACAACTCGCCCCTTTCCTGGTTCTGGTGGCTGTAGCCATCGCAGCTATATTCGTTCCATCGCTGCCTAATTTTGATGATGGCGGAAAATACAGTGGTGCAGACATCGCCTGGCTGATTGTAGCAACTGCCCTTGTTTTTTTAATGACACCCGGCTTGGCCTTCTTTTATGGCGGAATGGTTCATCGTAAAAACGTGATCTCCACCATGATCAAAAGCGTGGTGGCAGCGGGGGTTGTCAGCATTTTATGGGTATTTATTGGCTATAGCCTCTGTTTTGGCCCTTCCATCGGGGGTTTTATCGGCAATCCTATGACCCATATGTTCTTTAAAGGTGTCAATTCAGGCGCACCCTGGAGCCTGGCACCCAGTATTCCTCTTACCTTATTCGCTTTATTCCAGCTCATGTTCGCCATTATTACCCCAGGACTCGTGGTTGGTGCTGTGGCGGAAAGGATCCGTTTTACAGCTTATATTCTTTTTATAGCGATGTTCAGCTTACTGGTATATGCACCCATTGCGCATTGGACCTGGCACCCGGAAGGCTTTCTCTTTAAAATGGGTGTACTCGACTTTGCGGGTGGTACCGTGGTGCATATTTCTGCAGGTTGTGCAGCATTAGCCGGTGCACTAGTGCTGAAACGCCGTCAATCACACCTCGAGAACAAAGAAGTTCCCCCTGCCAATATTCCCTATGTGCTGATCGGTACGGGCCTTCTCTGGTTCGGCTGGTTCGGTTTTAATGCAGGTTCTGCCGGGGCCGCCAATGCCCTATCGGTTTCTGCTTTTGCAACAACCAATACTGCTGCTGCTGCAGCCGGACTTTCCTGGATGTTCTTTGATGTGTTGCGTGGTAAAAAACCATCGGTACTCGGATTCTGTATCGGAGCTGTGGTCGGGCTGGTAGCCATCACGCCGGCTGCAGGTTTTGTGGCCATCCCGCAAAGTATTTTCATTGGCGTGATAGCTGCCATCATCTCCAATATGGCTGTGTACTACAAAAGCAAATCAAGCCTCGATGATACATTGGATGTATTCCCCTGCCATGGTATTGGTGGAATGGTAGGTATCCTTATGACTGGCATTTTCGCTACCAAAACAGTGAACAGCGCCGGGGCTGATGGTTTATTCTATGGTAATACCGCCTTCTTCTTTACACAACTAAAAGCCATGCTGATTGTGGTTACCTACAGTTTTGTTGTATCATTCGGCATATTCAAATTCATCAACTTTGTACTGCCGTTACGGGTAAGCACGGAAGAAGAAGAATTGGGACTGGATGCGACACAGCATAATGAAAAATACGGAAGAACTCCTCAGTTAGCCTGAGGAAAAATAAAGCAGGATCACCCTAAAGATTGATCCAAACCTGTGACCAGGTTTTCCGCTTACAAAGACCGAAGAAAAAAATAAGGTACAGCCATATGATAAACCTCTGACCAGGTTTAAAGGCTGTACCTATTTGTTAATCATAAAACCCATTGCAATGTTAAAGAAAATTTCAGCGTTTACAACCGGAATATTGGGCATTTTATCACTAAGCGCCCAGTCAGATTCCCCCCCAAAAGCCACTACCCTGTTTTCGGGTTCCGTGGATGCCTATTACCGTTACAATTTCTCCGATCCAAAGGGAGTAACCAACAACCTGACCAGTTTTACCAATTCGCAAAACTCTTTCGAATTGGGTATGGCGTCTTTGCGGGTGGATCATTCCAAAGGAAAAATTTCCGCTACTGCTGATTTCGGCTTTGGCAGGAGGGCCCAGGAATTCTCTTACAATGATGTAGGAACTACCCTTACTGCCATCAAGCAATTGTATGTAAGCTATGCCCCTTCCGACAAAGTGAAATTCACTATCGGTAAATGGGCCACGCATATCGGTTATGAACTGCTGGATGCGTATGCCAACAGGAACTACAGTATGTCTTATGGCTTTTCCTACGGCCCTTTCTTTCATACCGGCTTAAAAGCGGATATCTCGCTTGGTGGAAAAAGCGCTTTCATGGTGGGCGTAGCTAATCCAACAGATTTTGTAACAACAACGTCAAACGTGAAAATGTTCCTGGCCCAATTCAGCACAGGTTCATCAAATGATAAACTAAAAGCGTACCTGAATTTTCAGGGAGGCACAGGCTTAACACAGTATAACCTGGTAGTAACAGGTGTATTGAGCAGCAAGTTCAATATTGCGTATGATGGAAGCCTCCAATCCAGCAAAATCGGAACCGACAATTCAAGCTGGAAAAGCCATGCACTTTACCTGAACTTTGACCCAGCCAGTAATTTTGGCCTTACCCTGCGCGGAGACTATTTTGATGACAGGAAACTGAGTCCATTATTAAGCGGCGCCAATAAGATTTTCGCCACTACGCTTTCTGCCAATATCAAGATCGACAACCTTACCATCATTCCTGAATTGAGGATAGACAATGCAAGTGGAGCGGCCTTTACTAAAAGCAGCGGCCTCTCTACAAAAAGCACAACTGCTTTCTTAGTAGCAGCTGTTTACCGATTTTAATGAGTTAGATAGATAAACATGAGAAGGCGGCACCCATCGGTGCCCCTCTCATTATTTACCGGCAGGAAACTTTTTATTGCTTATGTTCGGCAGATGAAATGGATCCTGCGCCCTTTGCAGTTTGTGTATTGTATCTATGCTTTACTGTTGTTCATTTTACTCATGTTCCTGGTGCTTCCATTCGTTATGGTCTCCCTGTTGTTTGGCAAAATCAGAGGCGGGAACATTATCTACCAGCTTTGCCGGGCATGGGCCACTGCCTGGTATTTTCTGACAGGTATACGCCATATAGAAATTTACGAAGCACCCCACGACAGGAGCAGGCAATATATTTTTGTGGCCAATCATATTTCCTACATGGATATCCCGCCTATTGTTCTGATAGCGCACCAACCCATGCGTATCCTGGGAAAATATGAAATGGTAAAAGTGCCCGTTTTCGGATGGATTTACCGGGCGGCGGTGATACTTGTTGACCGAAGGGATTCAGATACCCGGTCAAGAAGTGTACGTGCATTAAAATCAGCGCTCAAACACCATATTTCCATTTTTATTTTTCCCGAAGGAACCTTCAATGAAACCAAAGAACCTCTGAAAGAATTTTTTGACGGCGCTTTCAGGATAGCCATTGAAACCGAAACACCGATTAAACCGGTATTGCTGGTGGATACGCTGGACAGGCTGCATTACCGGGGCATATTTGAATTAACACCCGGAGTAAACCGTGTGGTTTATTTGGAAGAAATACCGGTCAGCGGACTTACGATAAAAGATATTCAATTATTGAAAGAGCGGGTGTATGGAGTAATGGAGGATGGGTTGCGGCGTTACCGAAATTATCCATCTGTTTGACTCATTCCAACCCCTCTCTGCTGCGCAAAGAGGGGCTTATGTTTGTGAATAGTTTCCGCGAGAGAACAATGCAGATTTAAAGCACTACTTAGCTTATTCCTACTTCATTTCTCCGAATAGTCTCTCGCAGAGGACTATTCGGTTTTGGAGCAGTACTTTTGATCAGCGTCCGCCTATCACAAAAAGAAAGAGCACTCACATACTTAGAGAAAAGTACTACAGTTTTTGCAGATGCTTGTCTGCTAACCAATTTTAAAATTGCTTCTAACCGCGAAGTCCCCGCTGGGAGACATTCGCGGAGAAGCCTTTCGAGAAAGGGACACCGAATCTTCGGAGAATGAAAGCCTCTCCAGGACATTTTCGGAGAACACCAAACTGTCCCTTCCTTAGCTTATTTTTGAACAAATTCCCCTGAATTGTTCGTTGAAGTCATCATACCATTAGCCCTACCGAAAAATTATACCTGGGCCGTACCGGAAAGTATGCAAGAGGCTATACAGCCGGGTATCCGCGTGGAAGTGATATTGGGAAGGAATAAAAGGTATGCCGGTATCGTTAAGAAAATACTACCCGCTAAACCGGAAACTTTTGAGCCAAAAAACATCCTTACTGTATTGGATACAGAACCTTTGCTGCACATAGAACAGTTGAAGCTCTGGGAATGGATAGCGCAATACTATATGTGCAGTGAGGGCGAAGTGATGCAAGCGGCCATTCCTGCCAACCTCAAATTATCTAGTGAGAGTATCCTCGTATGGAATGAAGATAGCAGTTATGAACCCAGCGACCTGGGCGATGCCGAATACCTGGTAACAGAAGCGCTTGAACTGAAAAGAGAATTACGCTTAAGCGAAGTGCAGCAATTACTCGATGCTGCCAATGTATATCCTGTTATCAAAAAACTAATCGAAAAAGGAATCTGTCATGTATGGGAAGAACTGAAAGAAAAATACAAAGCGAAAACGGAAACCTATATCACGCTCAGCACCGTTTACCATGATGAAGGCAAACTGGCCGATCTGCTGAATAACTGGAGTAAGGCACCTAAACAAATGGAACTGCTGCTTTCCTATTTACACCTGCTAAAAACAGAGGGCGAAGTAACCCAACCCCAGTTACTCAAAAAATCAAATGCCACAGCAGCGCAATTGAAAGGTTTAGCAGATAAAGGCATTTTACTGGTAGAAAAACGGGCCACCGACCGGATCCATACCCTTCCCAAAAATATACAGATCGATTTTACTTTATCCGGCGCGCAGGAAAAAGCTTTACAGGAAATAAGAAAAGGTTTTGCAGATAAACCGGTCTGCTTGCTGCATGGTGTAACCGCCAGCGGTAAAACCGAAGTGTACACCAAACTGATAGAAGAGTATATACTGCAGGGTAAACAGGTGCTATACATGTTACCGGAGATCGCGCTTACCGCGCAGATCATACGACGGTTGCAGAAACATTTCGGGGGGTATATTGCTATCTATCATTCCAAATTCAATCCCAATGAACGGGTTGAAATATGGAACAAAGTAAAGAGTGGTGAAACCAAAGTGATACTAGGCGCCCGCTCCTCTTTATTCCTGCCTTTTAAAGAGCTGGGATTGATTATTGCAGATGAGGAACACGATGCATCGTATAAACAACAGGAGCCTGCCCCACGCTATCATGCAAGGGATGCGGTCATTTATTACGCATCTTTATTCAAAGCAAAAGTATTGCTGGGAAGCGCCACACCTTCCATTGAAAGCTATTACAACTGCGATCAGCACAAATACAGCCTGGTTACGCTCAATGAAAGGTATGGCCAGGTAGAACTGCCGCAGATCGGAATCATTGATCTCAAAAAAGTTCCGTCAAAAGAAAAAGGAAAGGTCGCGTTAACACCTTCGTTGATCACAGCTATCGAAACTTCCTTGCAACAAAAGAAACAGGTCATATTGTTTCAGAACCGCCGTGGCTATTCACCGTATATGATCTGCAATGCCTGTGGCTGGATACCACAGTGCCAGCATTGTGATGTAACGCTTACCTATCACAAGGCAAAAAATAAATTATCCTGTCATTACTGCGGCACTGCCTACCCGGTGATCAATACCTGTGCTGCCTGCGGCAGCCATGATTTTACACAAAAGAATTTCGGAACAGAAAGGATTGAAGAACTGGTAGCCGAACAGTTTCCCGATGCGAAGATCGCCCGAATGGATTATGACAGCATTAAAGGCAAACATGACCATGATAGCCTGATCAAATTATTTGAACAGCAGCGTATTGATATCCTGGTTGGCACACAGATGGTGGTGAAAGGCCTTGATTTTGAACATGTGAACCTGGTAGGCATTGTAGATGCGGATGGTATACTTAATTTCACTGATTTCAGGGTGACTGAAAGGGCCTTCCAGCTTATGGAACAGGTAAGCGGACGAGCGGGCAGGAAGGATGGCAAGGGAACGGTGCTGATACAGGTAAGCAATATCCATCACCCGGTACTGCAATTTGTGAAAGCGCATAATTTCAAACAACTGTTTGATTATGAGATCGCCAACAGGAAACAGTTTGACTATCCCCCTTTCACCCGTTTGATACAGGTGATCTTCAAACACAAGGAGAAACATATTGCAGAAGAAGCCGCAAATATCATGATGCAGGGATTGAAGATTAATTTTGCGAAACAAACCAATGGCCCGGCACAACCGGCTGTTGACAGGGTACGGAATCAATATATCTGGGAAATATTGATCAAGCTCCCAAAAGATGCGCATCGCATCAACCTCTGCAAAAAAGAGATCCGGCAACAGGCAGTGATCATACAATCCAATAAACGATACCGGAGTGTGACGATCCTGCCGGATGTTGACCCTCTTTAAAAGTATCAAGGAACAAGGAACAAGGATCAAGGAATTAAAGATTAGGTATGCATATTTCAGAAAACATATCACTAAAAAACTTCAATAGTTTTCGCATTAATGCCAGTGCAAGGTATTTTGCTGTTTTTACCTCGTTAAACATGCTTGAAGAACTCTTACACGATACGCCACTGGCTCAACAACAGCCATTACTGGTATTGGGAGGAGGAAGCAATATTTTATTCACCAAAGATTTTGACGGGCTCCTCTTAAAGAATGAACTCAGAGGTGTTGAACTGGTGAAGGAAGATGCGCAACATTATTATGTGAAAGCCCATGCCGGGGAAAACTGGCACAGCTTTGTGCAGCATTGTATTGAGCGGAACTATGCAGGTATTGAGAACCTGAGCCTGATACCCGGTAATGTAGGCGCCTCTCCTATGCAGAATATCGGCGCTTATGGCGTGGAGATCAAAGATGTGTTTTATGAACTGGAAGCTTATCATCTCGGGGAGAAACGCGTTGAGGTATTCGGAGCAAAAGATTGTGCTTTCGGTTACCGCGATAGTGTATTCAAAGGTAAATACAAGGGGCAATTCGTAATACTGAACGTAACGTTCCGGCTGAACAAACAGCCTGCCTTCAATACAAGTTATGGAGCCATTGAGCAGGAACTGGTAAACATGCAGGTGGAGGATCTATCCATCAAAACCATTTCAGAAGCAGTGATCCGTATCAGGAGCAGCAAGCTTCCTGACCCGGCAAAAATGGGCAATGCCGGCAGTTTCTTTAAAAACCCTGTCATACCCCAGGCACAATTCGATGAATTGAAAAGAGTATTTCCGGCTATAACAGGCTTTGCTACTGATCCTGAAAAAATAAAACTGGCTGCGGGCTGGCTGATAGAACAATGTGGCTGGAAGGGCTACCGCAAGGGAGAGGCAGGTTGTTATGACAAGCAGGCGCTGGTGCTGGTTAATTATGGGAACGCAAAAGGGAAAGATATCTTTGATTTGTCAGAGTTGATTATTGAAAGCGTTGCATCCAGATTCCATATCAGGCTGGAAAGGGAGGTAAATATTATTTGAGCTTTTCGGCGCATGCTGATAACAGAAGAGGGCTACCACCGATAGCCCTCTTACTTATTTCTGATCCAGTGTTATCTGTTAATAATACTTCAGTTTCATTTCAGTACGCCTGTTCAGGGCCTTGCCTTTGGCTGTTTTATTATCAGCTATTGGCTTGTCAGAACTATACCCTTCAGAAGTCAATCTTGAAGCATCTATCCCCTTAGAAACCATATAATCATACACTGATCTTGCACGGTTCTTACTCAAAGGAATATTGATCTTATCACCACCGGTTATATCCGTATGTCCTTCGATATCCAGTTTCAGTGCAGCATCCTCATTCAGGATAGCCACCACATCATTAAGGGCCTTGAATGATTTTGGCAATAATTTAGCGCTGTTAACCAGGAAGAAAATGTTTTTTGCACTGATGTTTACTCTTTTAATCACTTCTTCTTTCACTACAGGACATCCATTATTTTCTCTTACACCTGGAACATCCGGGCATCTGTCTTCTTCGTCATTAATGCCGTCTTTATCCCTGTCTGGAACGGGGCAACCCTGGTAACGGGCCACACCCGGAACATCCGGGCATTTGTCTTCTTCGTCATTGATACCATCTCTATCCCTGTCAGGAATAGGACAACCATCGTATTTAGCAATACCTTTTACAGTTATGCATTTATCGTTCTCATCATTGATACCGTCGCCATCCGTGTCAGGAACGGGGCAACCATCATATTTAGCAACCCCTGCAACTGTAGGACATTTATCCCTGCTATCAAAAATGCCATCCCCGTCAGTATCTTTGTCAACTGGAGGAGGTGGTGGAGGTGGTGGAGTAACTACAACCGGAGGTTCTTTTCTATCTTTTAAAGGAGAAGCGATACCGATAGAATAGTTCAGATGGTTCACAGATAAGGGAGAAACCATAGCATGGTACGTAAAATTGGTGTTAACAAACGTTCCCTCTCCCAGGTTGATCTGAATGCCGGCACCTATTGGCGCATAGGCCGCAAAATAAGTTCCTGCATACATAGACGCGCCTATACCGAAAGACAGGTAAGGAACCACTACGTATTTATCAGTTAATAACTTCACGTTTACACTCGCGCTTGTTTCCAGTAAAAATTTATTATCGTTGGGAGGCATGATGCCCGAATTAAAAGAAAACGGGTATTTCACGAATGAACCACCCAGGTTGGCCATAAAATCAAGGCGTTCTGTCAACCCCTGGTAATAGGTTAAGTTTAGACCGGGAGACATGTCTTTCAATTTTGCCCATTGCTTATTGGATAGTACATTAGACAGGGAGGTCTTATCGATAAGAATAGCTGTTTTCATGTCCTTCAGAAAAAAATTAATCCCCAGGGTAGGCCTTTTTTTATAGCTCATGGGGGTTTGGGCAAGAGAAACAGCTGCCAAACCAACAGCTATCAGGGAAAAGAGAAATTTCTTCATAAACAGTTTTTTATTAATTGAAACAAAAATACAGTCAGAATCTGATTTTTAAAAATTAAGATAAGTTTATATTATACCCATTTATTCCTGTATTATACCCACTTTATTTCAAAGTTCCTTTTGAAACGATCTCCACTTTTACTTTTGTAAGACCATTTTTAATGAAATCCAGCTTTTGGGCCGCTATTCCGCTCAGGTCTACTACCCTGCCTTTTCTTTTCATCCTTGGATGCATGCGGTCATTGATCCGTAATATAACAGATCTGCTGTTTTTCAGGTTAGTAACCCTTACCCAGGTATTCAGATCAAAATTGTTACTGGCTGCGCTCAGCTTATGATTACGGTATCTTTCACCGGTTGCGGTAAGTGTTCCGTCGAGATTGGAACTGTAGAAACTGGCAATACCCGTTACAAAATCATCCTCTGTTTTGATTGTTTTTACAGGATCCATTTTCAGGGAATCCATGGCCCGTGCAGAATCCGGTGAATTCTTTAAACTGTCGAGCGTTTTCTTCACAGTGGGAGAGAACACAAATTTTATGGGTTGTACTTTTACTTTCACCAGGCCATCCTCCATATAATCGAGCAGGCGGGCCCCCTCCCTGGTCATATCAACCACCCTGCCTTTTGCCTTCATGCGTGGATGCATCCTGTCGTTGATTTTTACGATAACAGATTTCTTATTTTTCAGGTTGGTTACCAATACCCAGGTATTCAGTTTGAAATTATTGCTGGCCGCGGTTAGGTTGCGATTGCTGAACCTTTCACCTGTTGCAGTTAACCTGCCCTCAAACATAAAGCTGTAAAAACTGGCAATACCGGTCTTGGCTTCACCAACAGGCGTAAAAGTATTGGGGGTTACAGGATCAGCTTCTACTGTTGGCAATGAGTCTTCAACTGCATCTTTAAACGTTACAGTAGAATCTATTGAAACAATTTGTTCAATTTTTACTTTAATTGAATTATTCTTTACTACCCCGAGATCTTTACCCGCAGCCTGGCTCACCATAAGCGTAAACCCTTTTCTCTTCTGCCGGGAGGAGAGCCTGTCATTAATACGCAGGATCACATATTTCTTATTCTTAGGGTT
>JBKJPR010000465.1:0-6833 GCA_046594275.1 Sediminibacterium sp. | reverse complement strand
AACCGCTTTGTTGATATGTGTGAGCCATACAATGAATTATTAAACAACCGGTTACGGAAAGCCTCTGAAAAACTAGATATAGCGCTTAAAAAAGGCGTGTATGTCTCTGTAATGGGTCCAAACCTGGAAACCAGGGCAGAATACCGTTACCTAAGGGCTGCCGGGGCAGATATGGTAGGCATGAGCACGGTACCTGAAGTAATCGTTGCCAATCATATCGGTCTTGCCTGTGCCGCAATAAGTGTGATAACCGATGAATGCGACCCCGATAACCTGAAACCCGTTCAGATTTCTGAAATACTGGAAACCGCGCATGCCGCGGATGCCCGGCTCAGTCAGTTATGGGAAGCAGTATTCCGGGAGGATTAGGACGGGCAAGGCCTTAAATTCCAACAGAGAAGCAAAAATAATGTCCACAGCAAAGGATTTCGCAAACGTTTGCGGAAACAAATAATAGATTTATTTAAATTTTAAATTCCCTTATACGCATATATTTAGATAGTAAAACGATGATAGTCTCTATTAATTAATCGGATAGCCAATGCATCGTTTTATAGATCACAATGGTCTAATGCTAAGATTGCTGATGAAATAACTCATTGTTGGAGAAATTTTTAACAAAAATTTTTTTTCTAAAAAAAATGTGTACTTTGTACACGCTTAATAACCAATAAACTGCCATTTATGAATTTTACGAAGCTTGTCAGGCCCACGCTCGTGGGTTTATTTGCTTGCTTGTTTGCACTTTCTTCGCAAGCTCAAAACAAAACAATTTCAGGTAAAGTAACTGATTCCAAAGACGGATCAGCGATGGTGGGAGCTTCAGTAGTTGCGAAAGGAACCAACGCCGGGACACAAACCGGGTCAGATGGTGCTTTCAGAATTTCTGTTCCTTCTGCTACTACTACCTTAGTGATCTCTTCTGTGGGCTTTGGTTCGCAGGAAGTGAGTATTCAAAACAGGACATCTGTTGATGTTTCTTTGAGTGCTACCAATGATCAGTTAAATGAAATTGTAGTAATCGGTTATGGTACCGCCCGCAAAAAAGACCTGACTGGTTCCGTTGTTTCGGTACAGGCAAAGAATTTTAACCAGGGTATGATCACAGCCCCCGACCAACTGTTACAAAGTAAGGTTGCGGGTCTGGAGGTTACCAATACCAGCGGTCAGCCCGGGGCAGCCTCTACCATCCAGATCAGAGGTACCTCTTCAATCCGCTCAAACAACAATCCATTATATGTAGTGGATGGCGTTCCGTTGGATGGGGGAAGTGCAAGGCCTAATTTAGGTAGTGCATTTGGCAGTACCCCGAATTCTAACCCGCTCCTGTTCATTGACCCCAACAGTATTGCGCAGATCGATGTATTGAAAGATGCTTCATCAGCAGCTATCTATGGTTCACGTGGTGCAAATGGTGTGATCGTTATTACCACTAAAAAAGCAGTTGCAGGTCCCATGAAAGTGGAAGTGGGAACTAATTTCGGTGTCAACACAGGATATATGAAAAGATTCGAAATACTGGATGCGAACGGATACAGGAATGCATTGAAAAAATACGGCCAGCCAGCTACCCTGGATGGTGGCGCAAATACCGATGCTTTGAAAGAAATCACCCAGAAAAATTTGTCACAAAACTATTCTGTGGCATTCAGCGGTGGTAATGATGTTGGCAGGTTCCGCGCATCTTTCCTGGCATCCAATACCAAAGGGTTTTTGAAAAAGTCAGCTCTTGAAAAATACCTCGCAACCATTGGCGGTAATTACAAATTCCTTGATAAGAAGCTGACCTTAGACTTTAATATCATTACCGGTAATTATGCTGAAACATTAACCAGTGTTTCTAATACAGCTGGTTCTACAGGTAATATTATTTCTTCGGCGCTTAGCTGGAACCCAACAGTAGCTTTAAGAGGTACATCCGGGTTATATAATTTCCCTACTAATGGATCGGGTAACCCCCTGGCTTTTAATGATGCTTATTCAGACCTGAGTAGTGTATTCTCTTTCTTAGGCAATATTTCAGCCGCTTATAAACTAACAGATAACTTAGAGTATAAGTTCCTGTATGGTATAAATAGTGGTACGGGTAGCAGGGAAATGAACGTTGAAGGCTGGTTGGCCGGTATTCCAAATGTATCCGGTTTAGGGGCAGCCCAGATTGCAAATGCTAAACTTAATTCCCAGACCATTAACCATACCCTGAACTATCGTACAAATCTTACCAGCAGCCTTTCGCTTGATGCCTTGGCTGGGTATGAGTATTTCAAAACCAATTTTTCAGGTAATGGCGTTTCTGCCAATGGATTTAATACCAACCTCGACCAATCTTTAAGAATATCCATTCCTTACACCAAGATAATGAGTAACGCAAAGAACCAGTTTCCTTTCTACTCGTATGCAAATCCACAAGCTGAATTACAGTCTTATTTCGGAAGGGCAACTTTGAACTACAGGGATAAGTTGTTGTTAACCGGAACCATGCGGGCTGACGGATCAAGCAAATTTGGTAAAAATAACAAGTATGGTTACTTCCCTTCAGCAGGTCTGAAATGGGTAACCAGCAACGAAGATTTCATGAAGGGCAATAAAATATTCTCAAGCCTTGCATTCCGGGTGTCTTATGGTATCACCGGAAACCAGGAATACCCTGCAGGATCTTCACAGGAACAATTTAGCCTGCGCACATTTAATAATGCTCCACAGGTGGTAAATGGTAACCCTGATCTGAAATGGGAAAGAACCAAATCAGTTAACGTAGGTTCTGATTTCAGCTTTGCAGGTGGTAAAGTCTATGGATCTGTTGATTACTATAATAAGACAACTTCTGATATTCTGTTCCAGACAACCGCTATTCAGCCGGCTCCTTCTTCTATCTCTTTTGTAAACCTGAAAGATGCAAATATTGTTAACTCAGGGTTTGAACTGGCATTAGGTGCAACCCTACTTGACAGGAGCAGAGTTACCTGGGATGTGAGTTTTAATTATGCGTATAACAAGAACATGGTTAAGAATTTCAAAGATCCCAATACAGGCTTAGACCTGCAGGTGCAAACAGGATTTATCAGTGGCCAGGGTGTATCTGGTACATTAGCCCAGGTAATTACCAACAACCAGCCGGTTAACGTTTTCTTTCTGAAACCTTTCAACGGATTTGACGCCAGTGGCAACCAGCAGATCGGGCCAAATCCTCAGATTGCAGGCGACCCTAACCCAAAAAATATCTATGGATTCAGTACAAGTGTACGTTACCAGAAATTTACCTTTACCCTGAATGCGGGTGGTGCAACCGGATTCTTGCTCTACAACAATACCGCAACTTCTGTAACGAATATTGCAGGTATTGCCCAGGGAAGGAATATCGACAAAGCTGCTTTCAATTCTGCTGAAGGGAAAGCAAGTGGTGTAGGCGCTTCTACAAGGTTCCTTGAAAAAGGGGATTACCTCAAATTGAGAAATGTTACCGCACGCTATAACATAGGCAATGCTGGTAAATACATCAAGAACTTAAGCGCTTTCATTAGTGGAAGCAACCTGTTCGTGATTACTAAATTCACCGGATTTGATCCTGAGGTGAATATTGATAAGAGCAACAACTCCTACCCATCAAGGTCTATTGAGTATGTTCCTTATCCAACACCAAGGACTATTTCATTTGGATTTAATTTCTCTTTATAATCAATAATAAAAACCAGAAGTATGAAACCATATAATATGATAACAAAATTTGCACTCCCTGTCCTTGCGGCCATTGCAATGTCGGGATGTACAAAGTTGGATGAAAGCCTGGGCAGTACGCTTACCAATAGCCAGGTGTCCAATGCTTTGGGAAAAGACGGTACAGGCTTATTGCTCGCCGCCGCTTATGCCGACCTCGGAGGCCCGTTAACAGGCCAGAGTTCGGTGTTCTCACTTATGGAAAACACAACCGATGAATCGCTTGTACCTACCCGTGGTGGTGACTGGGATGACAATGGCGTTTGGCGTGTAATGCACAACCATACCTGGAATGCAGATCATGGCCAGATTACGGGCGTATTTAACGACCTCAATAAAATTAACTTTGATGCAACCAATGTATTAGGCTTTAGTCCCACTCCAGCTCAGGCTGCGGAAGCAAAATTTATACGGGCGTTAGCCTTGTATTATCTGTTGGATCTCTATGGCCAGTTCCCTATCAGGAACCCGGGTGATAACCTGTTGCTGGCTCCTACCGTTAAAGCTGGTGTAGAGGGCGCGGATTTTATTATTGCCGAGTTGAACGCTGCGCTTCCCAATCTGCCTTCCAGCAATGGTACCGACAAAGCCAATCCGGATGCTGCCAGGGTTTTATTAATGAAATGCTATTTGCAGAAAGGTGCCTGGGCTAACAGGGCCGCACCAACTTTTGCTGCGGCAGATATGGCACAGGTTGTGTCATTGGGTAATGCCATTATCAGCAGTGGTAAGTATGGGTATGTGGCTAATTATTTTGATAATTTCAGACCGGGTAATGACAATTCAAAAGAGGCCATTTTCAGGTATGATAACACTTCAGGCGTTTCTGCCAACAACTCTGGTATGGGCGTACGCTGGAATATGACATTACACTACAATTCATACACCCCCAGTAATCCGAATGCAGGATGGAACGGTTTCTCTACCATCGGCGATTTTTATGCATCATTCAACACCACCGGAGCGCCTACTGCCTATGGACCGTCTGATACTTTATTCGATACAAGGCTTGGAGGACGTAATTACCTTGGATCTAAAACCATTTCCGGTATTAATCCGGGATTCCTGGTTAACCAACAGTTCAATGAAAATGGTGTTGCACTTAAAGACAGAAAAGGTAATCCGCTGGCTTACGATAAAACCATTGCCAGCAATATGATTGAAACAGGCAGTAACCTGGAAATAACCGGTATCAGGGTAATTAAATATCCACCTGATTATGCCCAATATGGTGGTGGACCAACAGGGAACGACCTGATGATCTTCCGCTATCCTGATGTGGTATTGATGGTAGCAGAAGCCAGGCAAAGAACAGGGGATGCACCCGGGGCTTTGGTTATGGTAAATGCACTCAGAACTGCAAGAGGCGCGGCTCCTTTAGTAACCATGCCTTTGGTTAATACAACCACTGTTAATGATCCCAATACTTTGTTGTCTGAAAGAGGGCGGGAATTATATTGGGAAAGTGTAAGGAGAACTGATTTGCTGCGTTTCGGTGTTTACCTTAAACCATGGCAGTACAAACCTACCGATGATCCCAAGAATCTTGTATTTCCGATTCCGAATTCAGCATTGGCCGCTAATCCAAACCTGAAACAGAATCCTGGTTATTAATTCTTTATAATTTAATGTTTATACAAAGAAAAAGACCATTTATAATGGTCTTTTTCTTTTTCTATGATCACCGTTCTATGAATAAACTTAGTACGGGTTGACCCTGATGCCTTTATTGGGAACGCCTTAAGATTTTATTCGGTAATTTCAACAGCGGTTTTATTTTTAGCCCATTCTAATCTTAACAGATCCGTGATGAAGTACCACGTTACACTTTTTATTGCAATTCCTTTAGTGATATTGCTTTCCTGCAAAAATAAAAAAGAAACGACCTTATTTCAGTTAATGGATAATACCGGCATCAACTTCAGGAATGATGTAGCTGATGGCAGGCTGGAAAACAGTTTCCTTTTCCGTAATTTTTATAATGGAGGTGGCGTGGCCATCGGCGATCTCAATAATGACGGCCTGCCTGATGTTTTTTTTACTTCCAATATGGGAGAGAATAAACTATACCTGAATAAAGGAGATTTTCATTTTGAAGATGTTACTGCCAAAACTGGTTTTAAACAGGACAGTATGTGGAGTACAGGCGCGGTGTTTGCAGACATTAATAATGATGGATGGCTGGATATATATGTATGTAACTCGGGCCACATGTCGAGTGGCAACCGAATGAATAAATTATATATCAATAACCATAACCTAAGCTTTACCGAATCCGCTGCTAAATATGGACTGGATCATAAAGCCTATTCAACCCAGGTATCTTTTTTTGATTATGACCTCGACGGTGACCTGGATTGTTTCATCATCGATAACAGCCCAATCCCTGTAAACCAACTGGGGTTCAATAACAGGCGCGATCTACCAGAAAAAGAATGGGCAGTGGGCGAATTCTTAAAAGGTGGTGGTAACCACTTATTCCGGAATGATACCGGGTTTTATAAAGAAGTAACAAAAGAGGCCGGCATACATGGCAGCCTTATCAGTTTTGGGTTGGGCGTATCCGTTGGAGATATTAATAATGACGGCTATCCCGATGTATATGTTTCGAATGATTCTTATGAAAGGGACTATCTATATGTAAACCAAAAAAACGGGACTTTTAAAGATGAGTTTGAGCAAAGGATCAGGCATACCAGTTTTTCTTCCATGGGGGCAGATATCGCGGACATGAATAATGATGGATATATGGATATTTTCAATACCGATATGTTGCCTGATAATGATTACCGGTTAAAAACAACCGGCGCATTTGATAATATCGATCTATTTAACACTAAACTGGCCACCGGTTTTTATTACCAGTATGTAAAAAATTGTCTGCAGATCAATGACAAATCCGGTAAATTTCTGGAGACAGGTAATTACAGCGGCGTATCAGCAACTGATTGGAGTTGGGGCGCATTGATGTTTGATATGGATAATGATGGCTTCAATGATATCTATGTATGCAATGGTGTTAACAGGGATGTAACCGATCTTGATTTTATAGAATTCTTCGCCAATGATGTGATACAGAAAATGGTGCTGACAGGGCAAAAACAAAACGTAGACGAAGT
>JBKJPR010000358.1:0-7538 GCA_046594275.1 Sediminibacterium sp. | reverse complement strand
TTATCACTTACCGGTAATATATCAATGATGGTCCATTGCAGGAACTCGTACCTCCTGAACATGGCCCTGAACAATGCTTTGATACGGCTATGCCCGGTTACAGGCGGGGCAGGCGGTATCCATAAGGTACTATCCTCGCTGAACCATTGAGCTACCCGTTCGGCATCATTGGAATGCATGTCTTCCATGAATGCCAGGATCTTTTTTTTCATCAACTTATTTACGAGAGCAATTACACCGCGGATGTAGAAAAGTTTGTATTAAGTACGTTTTTATCAAAAAAAGCGTCTTTGTGAGTAGTTGCGAGGTACAAAGCAAAGAAAAAAAACCGCTCCTGAAAACAGGAACGGTTTATAGCCAGTTAGAATGGTTTTAAGGTTCAGGCCGCTTTAGCGGCCCGACCCTAGCTGCAGCCCATACTGTTACCGCAGTTCAGGCACTTATAACAGGTGCCGCTGCGGATAGTGATATGGCCACAGGTATTACAGGCTGGTGCATCGCTTTGCATATTTTTAGCGGCGGCATTCACAGCATCCATGCCGGTTTCTGGCCTGGCAGGAGCAGCGGCCCTTTGCAGCTTCTGCGGCTGGGCAGCCGGTGTGGTATTAGCCGATGGCGCGGTTACCCGCATACTGCTCAATTCAGGCTTTCCCAAAAAAGTAGCTTCGCCTTCCTCTTCTCCCTGGTTGCCAACAGTGGGTTTATCAAGCACGTGTACCAGGTCGGTACGGCCTAAATATTCAAACGCCAGGGCGCGGAATACAAAGTCAACCAGTGAAGTGGTGGTTTTGATGTTCGGATGATCCACCATACCGGCCGGTTCAAACTTGGTGAATACAAATTTCTCTACAAACTCTTCCAATGGCACGCCATACTGCAGGCCTACAGAAATAGCGATGGCGAAGCAGTTCATGAAACTGCGGAGTGTTGAACCTTCTTTGGCCAGGTCGATAAATATTTCTCCTAAAGTTCCATCGGTGTATTCGCCGGTGCGGAGGAAGATCACCTGCCCGCCTATCTTGGCTTTCTGGGTATAGCCCCTCCGTTTGGCGGGTAATGATTTCTTCTCCACAATACCCGATAAAGCACGCTTAAATTTGGTATCCGTTGAGGCATGCATACGTTTCTGCACTTCTTCCAGTAATTCCTCCACCGTTAATTTACTCAAATCAACAATATTCGATTGTGTTTCTGCAACCGCTTCTGATTCATTTGTCATTTCTTCTGCCTCATCCGCTTTCTTTTTCTTGTCGGATTTATTGCTTAACGGCTGACTCAGTTTAGAACCATCGCGGTACAGGGCATTGGCTTTCAATCCCAATTTCCAGCTCAGCATATAGCAATCAGAGATTTCTTCTATGTTTGCCTCATGTGGCAGGTTGATGGTTTTGGAAATAGCGCCGCTTAAGAATGGCTGGCAGGCGGCCATCATACGGATATGGCCGTAAGCATGAATAAATCTTTCGCCTTTTTTACCGCACTTGTTAGCACAATCAAATACAGGTAGATGTTCGTCTTTCAGGTACGGGGCGCCTTCAATGGTCATAGTGCCGCATACATGGTCATTGGCTGCATCAATCTGGTCTTCTGTAAAGCCCAGTTCTTCCAGCAGGTTAAAATTCCAGTCGCTATACTGTTCTTCACTGAACCCTAAGCGTTGCATACATTCATCACCCAGTGTAAATCGGTTAAAGATGAAACCGATCTCAAATGCAGATTTGGCGGCGCGATTCAGTTTTTCAATTTCAGTATGTGCGAACCCTTTTTCTTTTAAGGCAGAGGGATTGACAAACGGGGCCCCTTCAAAACTGGCTGCACCCACTGCATATTTTTCTATAGCTTCTGCTTCTTTCGGATTGTAGCCCAGATTTCTCAATGCCTGTGGCACGGATTGGTTGATGATCTTGAAATAACCACCCCCGCTTAATTTTTTAAATTTCACCAAGGCGAAATCAGGCTCAACACCTGTAGTGTCACAATCCATTACCAGCCCAATTGTACCTGTAGGGGCGATAACGGTAGTCTGTGCATTTCGGTAGCCGTATTTCTCTCCCAGTTGAACTGCATCGTCCCATGCCCTGGTAGCTGCTTTCAGAATATAATCAGGACAGTACTGCGCTTTAATACCCTGTGGTTTGATCTGAATGCCAACATACGCATCTTCTGCATCGTAAGCAGCGGCGCGGTGGTTGCGCATCACGCGAAGCATATCTTCTTTATTCTCTTCGTATTTATCAAAGGCCCCGAGGAAGCCGGCCATTTCGGCTGATGTTTTGTAAGACACCCCGGTCATGATAGCGGTGATAGCCCCTGCAATACCCCGGGCCTCTTCACTATCGTAAGGAATACCACTTACCATCAGCATAGAGCCCAGATTAGCAAAACCTAACCCAAGCGTTCTGTAATCGTAAGATAACTGGGCCACTTCTTTTGACGGGAACTGGGCCATTAACACCGATATCTCCAGTACGGTGGTCCATAAACGCGTAGTGTACTCAAAACCTTCCACATCAAAAACATTATTCTCTTCTGTATGGAACTTGCGGAGGTTGATGGATGCCAGGTTACAGGCCGTATTGTCCAGGAACATATACTCTGAACAGGGATTGGACGCATTGATACGTCCACCTTTGGGACAGGTATGCCATTCGTTGATGGTGGTATCATATTGCGTTCCCGGATCGGCACAGCGCCAGGCGGCGTAAGAGATTTTTTCCCATACTTCGCGGGCAGGTATCCTGCTCATCACCCGGCCATCGGTACGCGCCTTCAGTTCCCAGTCGCCGTCTTCTTCCAGTACTTTGAAAAAGGAATTCGGGATACGTACAGAGTTATTCGAATTCTGGCCCGATACGGTTGCATATGCTTCGCCCTCATAACTGTTATCATAACCCGCAGCTACCAGGGCAGCCACTTTTTTCTCTTCACCCACTTTCCAGTTGATGAATTCCATGATCTCAGGGTGGTCCAGGTCGAGACAAACCATTTTAGCTGCCCTGCGGGTGGTTCCACCGCTCTTGATGGCTCCTGCGGCCCGGTCGCCTATTTTCAGGAAGCTCATCAATCCGCTGGAGGTTCCGCCACCTGATAATCTTTCGCCGCCACCGCGTATCTGGGAGAAATTGGTACCTACGCCTGAACCGTATTTGAAGATACGGGCCTCGCGTGTCCAGAGGTCCATGATACCCCCATCGTTCACCAGGTCATCAGTTACGCTTAAAATAAAGCAGGCATGTGGCTGGGGACGTTCGTATGCGTTCGCTGATTTTTTTAATTTACTGTCTTTGGGATCTACAAAATAATGACCCTGGGGTTTGCCGGTAATACCGTAACTCTCATGTAACCCGGTATTGAACCATTGCGGCGAATTGGGAACACAGGCCTGGTTGATGATGCTGTACACCAATTCATCATAAAACACCTCAGCATCCTGTTCAGAGGCAAAATAACCGTAGCGTTCGCCCCATACGCGCCAGCAATTGGCCATGCGGTGTGCCACCTGTTTAATACTGGTTTCCCTGCCTATAGACCCATCCGGCTGCGGCACCCCCGCTTTCCGAAAATATTTCTGCGCCAGTATGTCTGTAGCTATCTGGCTCCATTGCCTGGGCACCTCCACGTTATTCATCTCAAACACCTTCTCCCCGTTCGGATTCTTGATAACGCTGTCGCGGTAATCATATTCAAACATATCGAAGGGAGTGATACCGTCTTTGGTGAATCGGCGGCTGAAAGACAAGCCTTTGTTAGAGCGAGGGTTAGACATGGTGTTGGTGGAGTTTATGCGGTTATTTTTTTGAATCCCCACACATTAACGGATTGTTAAGCGGTTGACGAAAATATCTTTCCGTTCTGATAGTTCGGGGATGGAAATATTAACACGTTGTGGATAAGGAATGTGGATTTTTTCGTACCTCAAATCCCTGTTGAATTTGCGGGAATGTTAACAGGTGTAGAAAGATTTTTTGAAAAAAAACCTTGCTGATCCAGTTATTTTCCGTAAATGTGATAGGAAGCTAAAAATGTGAGAATTTTGCAAAAATTGATGGGTGTCCGCTTTTATCAAATCATAAATAATGCCCTATCTTTCAGGTCTGTATTAAAACACTATAGGTGATGCACACCTTAAACGAAAACTTTTTTGCATTTTTGCAGCAGTACCTATCCCATACTGAATGAAGCAGGCGTTATATCATCAATTTGTTGAGAAGAAAAAAGCAGGCAGGAAATCCTTTGCTGTGTTGATTGACCCGGATAAGGTTGACAATGAAAAAATTGACCAGTTGGTAGCACTGGCAGCGGATGCGAAAGTGGACTATTTTTTTGTCGGTGGCAGCCTGGTAATATCCAGTCACCTGGATGAATGTATCCAGCAGATCAAATCCTCTTCCGATATTCCTGTTCTTTTATTTCCGGGTTCTCCTTCGCAGGTAAGTAAATATGCGGATGCTTTATTATACCTGTCATTGATATCAGGCCGCAACCCCGAACTGCTGATAGGCCAGCATGTGATCAGCGCTCCTTTTGTGAAAAAAAGCGGCCTCGAAATTATGCCCACCGGTTATATGGTAGTAGATGGGGGGGCGCCAACTACAGTGTCCTATATTTCGAATGCAACACCTATTCCTGCCGATAAAAATGAAATTGCGATGTGTACCGCCATGGCCGGGGAAATGCTCGGCATGAAGCTGATTTACATGGATGCCGGCAGCGGCGCCAAAAGGGCCATCACGGAACACATGATTGAAAAAGTTGCCAGGCATATCGAGATCCCCCTCATTATAGGCGGCGGTATTACCGAACCTGAAAAAGCATATCGCAATTGCAAAGCGGGCGCTGATGTGATTGTGGTAGGAAACGCGATTGAAAAAGATGTATCACTCATTAAAGAAATCAGTGCGGCGGTGCATAGTGTGCCGGTGAATGCGTGAGTGGTGAATGGTGAATGGTGAATGGTGAATGGTGAATGGTGAGTGGTGAGTGGTGAGTAGAAAAAAATAATTGCAATAAAATAAAAGGTCGAACAGGGAGAAATGCTTTCCTGTACGACCTTTAGTTTTTTCCTACACTCATTGACCATTCACCATTCACCACTCACATTATCTCAATCCCGCCACATCCACCCTCGACGGCGTTTCTTTTCCGCTTACAATTCCTTTCGAACTCAGGGCAATGGCTTTGATGATCATGGCCATATTGTCCATATCAAGGGTTCCGATCTCATCGCTGGCTTTATGGTAATTAGGTTCGCTGTCCATTTTAGAGGTGGAGATGGTATGTGCAGGCACACCCAGTCTTGCGAGTGTGGCATTATCGGACCGGTAAAAAAGATTCTGTGTGGTGTATGGGTCGGGATAGAAAGTAAACCCGGTTCCATCCAGGTTTCCCTGTAATATCATACCCATATCTGTTTTCTCATAACCGGTGATGTAGGCTGAGTTCTTTCCCCATTTACTTTCTGTGCCGATCATCTCTATATTGAACATGGCTTTTACTTCTTCGGGGTTGTATTGTTTAGAGAAATATTGCCCCCCAAACCCTCCGATCTCTTCAGCAGCAAATGCTACAAATATCAAGGTGCGTTCATTATTATTAACTGCCTTAAAATATTTTGCCAGCATGATTACGGCGGTGGTTCCGGCGGCATCATCATTAGCGCCATTGAAGATAGAATCAGTAAGCAGATTACCCTGGCGATCCTTACCGGTAATACCTAAATGATCATAATGTCCGGAGAAGATTACGTATTCATTTTTTTTGCTTTTGCCGGGCAATATTCCCAATACATTCTGTGACCGTTGTTCAGTAATCTCATGTTTCGACTCGATAAGGTACGTTTTAGGATCGGTTGCGCCAATCACGAATACAACGTTTTTATCCGTCTTAAACAACTGCGACTTCATGCGGGTGAGGTTATTAAAAGTCCGGCCAAAACTGGTATCAACAAGTACCAGGTAGTTTTTATTCGCATTGATATATTTACGCACTTCGGCGCCGAGGTTGGCCCCCTTGTTAATAGTTACTTTTTCATAACCGGATTGTTCAGTTATTTTTAATTCAGGCTGACAGGTAAATACGATCACATCCCTTGCATCAACTGAGATGCCTTCGAATGTGCAGGAAACGCTGATGAATTTAGGCCTGACCATGGCAAATGACTGCAGGTAAGTACCGCTGTTGTTCCACGTTTCCAGCCCGGTAGTTTTAAATTCATCGCTAATGAATGTTGCGGCTCTGTCTAAAGCTGGTGAAAAGTTTTTCCGGCCCTCCATATCATCGGCCGATAATATTCTTTCTATACGCTCTACTTCTTTTGCGTTAATAATCCTGTCAATATCCTGGGCAAAAGAAAAAATTGTTATTGACATCAATAACAAAAGCAGGCTTGTTTTTTTCATTATAGACTCATCATTTCTTTAAACTTAACGGTTTGCCTGCGGCTCACTTCTACTTTTTCGCCGCCTTTCAGATCCACCAGTAACCCGCCATTGAAATAGGGTTCAATCTTTTCTATCCACCGGAGATTGATAATATGTTTTCGGTTAGCGCGGAAGAACATTCTTTCATCTAATCTTTCTTCCAGGGCATTCAATGATTTTAAGATCAGGGGTTTGTGGGTGCCGAAAAAAACTTTGGCATAGTTTCCAACACTTTCAAACAGGCGGATCTCGCCAAGTTTTACAAACCAGCAACGCTCGCCGTCTTTTACAAATACCTGGTCATACTCCGTTAACGGGCCGCGGTTCATGCCATTAATTCCCACATTCTCTTTGAATATTTCGGCCTGTAGTTTCTGGATGGCATCTGCCAGCCTTTTGGGTTCAATGGGCTTCAGCAGATAGTCGAGTGCATTTACTTCAAATGCTTTAATGGCATACTCATCGTAAGCCGTGGTGAAGATCACTTTAGGCGCTTTTTCCACTTCAGCCAGCAGGTCGAATCCGGTTTTGCCGGGCATCTGGATATCCAGGAAAATGAGATCAGGGTTCAGGGTCTCGATCTTTTCAATACCCTCATCCACATTGGCAGCTTCATCTATTACTTCAATATCTGAATGGTCCTGCAATAATTTCTTTAACTCATTGCGGGCCAGTCTTTCATCATCAATAATAATTGCTTTAATTGCCATACCTATAATTTATGAATAGATTGTAAATTTAAGAATGAGAATCCTGTACGGGCATTTTTATTTTTGCCTCTACCATATCATTTTCAGTGTTCCGGATCTCAAATGTGGCTTTACCGCCAAACAGTAATTTTAAGCGGTTACGCGTACTGTTAATGCCAAAACCGTCCCCGTTGGTGGTATTGCCATTTAACTGGCCGGTATTCTGTACGATCAGTTCATGGTGGTTATCCCGGTAATCCGATATAACCCGCACCAGTCCGCCTACCTTTTGTTTACTGATACCGTGTTTGATGGCATTTTCTACCAAAGTCTGTAACATCATAGGGGGCACTGGCTGGTCAAGCGTGTCCTCGTCAATATCATATTCTATCTGCAAACGGTCCTCGAAACGGATATGTTCCAGGGCAAG
>JBKJPR010000298.1:0-4022 GCA_046594275.1 Sediminibacterium sp. | reverse complement strand
AATCTTTACCGGGCGATTGATTGGATAAAGGACTGAATGGAAAACTAACCAGATAGTTAGATTCCTGTGTAAAAAAATCGGTGAAATCTTACAGCAGATAGGTAGGGTATATGGGCCATTTACTTTTCAAACCAGCTTAGCCATTCTTACCGCACCGATCTCCCATTAACTGATACAGGGTTTTCCGTACTCTGAAACCCTGCGTAATCAACCTTTCAATCTTACCAACTATTACATAAGAAAGCGCGTTTCTTTGTTAACTTTTTCTTGTGTAATATTTTATTATTTTACACAACCAACTATTGATAATACCAAGCTAACAAAATGAAAAAAAATCTCCTGTTCCTTAGCAGTTTATTTGTCATCTCCCTCTTAGTGATCTCCTGCCAACCGGCCGGTACCAAAACTGAAAAACCTGCCGCGGATACGACGGCCATGGAAAAAGACAGTACCCAAAATGTATTCGAGCATCTCTTAGTAGATAACAAGAAAGATCCTGCCTGCGGCATGCCAACAACTGCGGGCATTCATGATACCGCCCATTACAAAGAAAAAGTGTTGGGTTTCTGTTCGAAAGAATGCAAAGAAGCTTTTCAGAAAAACCCGGATGTGCTTATCGCGGCGGCGGATATGAAAAAATAAGCTATCATGAGTCGTCAATCGTGAGACGTGCGTTTACCATATACTGAGGACTCACATCTCACGATTCACGATTAACTAAACAGGTACTCCACATCTTCCTTCGTCAGGCTCTTCACAAATCCTTCATCATCGGTTATCAGATCCTTGGCAAGGTTGCGTTTGCGTTCCTGGAGTTTTAATATTTTATCTTCCACGGTATCTGTACAGATCATGCGGTAGGCAAAAATATTTTTTGTCTGGCCTATGCGGTGGGTACGATCAATGGCCTGTTGTTCAACTGCCGGGTTCCACCAGGGATCAACTATATACACATAATCTGCGGCGGTCAGGTTCAACCCTACACCACCGGCTTTTAAAGAGATCAGGAATACGCGACAGTTCTCATCATTCTGAAATCGGGTGATGGCTTTTTCTCTTTCAGCCACCGTACTGCTTCCGTCAAAATATTCATAGTCAACGCCCAGCTCTTTCATTTTTTCTTTGATCAACGCCAGCATTCCGAGAAACTGTGAAAAGATCAGGGCTTTGTGGTTACTGATATTTTCAGTGATCTCTCTTCCGATCTCTTCCAGCTTCACCGACACATTCGGGAAACGTTCTTCTTCTTTTACAATGGCCGGGCTATCGCATATCTGGCGCAGCTTCATCAATCCCTGCAGGATAGTGAGCTGCGATTTCTGTATGCCCTGGTTCTCTACCACGCCTAATATTTTATCGCGGTAATCATTCCGGTAGGCTTCATAAATTTTGCGTTGTTCATCGCCCATCTCACAGAACAATACCATCTCCTGTTTTTCGGGAAGGTCTTTGGCCACCTGTTCTTTGGTACGGCGCAGGATAAAAGGATATAACAGCTTACGCAGGTGATCTTTCTGTTCTTTCTCACCAAACTTATCTATCGGCACAGAGAATTCCTGCTTAAAGAATTCTACACTTCCCAACATGCCCGGGTTTAAAAAATTCATTTGTGCAAATATGTCAAATGTATTATTCTGCAATGGCGTACCACTGAGGCATAACCTGTTCTTTGCTTTCAGTAAGCCTGCCGCTTTCGTTACTTTGCTGGATGGATTTTTAATGGCCTGGCTCTCATCCAGGATCACATAATCAAAAGTCACTTCAACGAATTGCTTGATATCACTACGCAATGTTCCATACGTAGTGATGATCACATCAATATTCGGATTTGCCAGGGTATCCCGCGAACGGTTACCGCCATGATGCACATAATAACTTAGCGAAGGCGTAAACTTCTGGATCTCATTCTGCCAGTTGAACATCAGCGTGGTGGGGCAAACTACCAATGCTTTGAGGCTGCCAGTTTCTTCTTTCAGGTGATGGATAAAACTCAATGCCTGCACTGTCTTACCCAATCCCATATCATCTGCCAGGATACCGCCCCACTGCACTTCGCGCAGGTAATTGAGCCACTGGAAACCACTTTCCTGGTAAGGGCGCAATATATGTTTCAGGTGTGCCGGTGCAGGTATCTCTTTGATGGAATGATTGCCTTTCAGCCGCTCATATTTTTCTTCGAGTTTGAAGAATAGTTCCTCCTCATCCCGCTGCAAATACAATTCTTCAATAACACTGAAATGATATTTGCTCAGTTTCATGCTGCCCGACTTACCGTCACCCACACGGAACAGCAATGAATATTTTTTGATCCATTCTTCCGGCAGGATACCCAATGTGCCATCTTCGAGTTGCACAAACTGCTGTTTATTGCCCAGCGCTTTTTTACATCTTCCACCGTTACTTTCTGCGCCCCGAATTGTATTTCGATCTTCGCATCAAACCAATCGGTATTGCTGCTGATGAATATCTTGGTAGATGGTTTGGCCGTATTGAAACGGAAATTTTTTAGTGCTTCGAACCCGAATACCGGGATATTCATTTCTTTAACCGCATCAATAAAAAGGAAGAACCAGTTATTGCGCAGCACATCCGCGCCTTTCAATGCGAGTACATTCCCCTCCACCGGACGGATGAATGCTGAATGCAGCGATTCTATCTTTTGCACAAATTCTTTCTCCACTTCCAGGTTACGCTGTATTACCAGCAATTTATCTGCCAGCGGTAAAATGATCTTTTCTTTATCGGTACTGCGTACATCATACCCCCTGTAACTGAATACCGGTTGAAACAGGAGATACTCCCCTTTCTCTCTCAGCATGATCTTTATTTCGGGCCTGCTGTCTTTCACTTCTTCTTTCTGCACATTCGTAAAATGTACACTGTATTCTTTTGATAAAGGCAGGATGAACTGTTGTAATTGCACCGCCCAGTCTTCGGCGGCAATACTGATCTTACCGGATGGCAGAAATTTTTCCACCAGCATAATATCTTCTGAACGCTGCCAGGTGAAGAATTGATTATGGTATTGAAACAGCATCGCCGATTCGCTCTCATTCTCCGAAATGTTCAGATCGGCAAGCGGTAGTTTTACGCGACAGTCAACTTCGTATTTTCCATTCGCATAATTTACCTCGAACTCGGGACTGATGAATTGGCCTACCAGTTCAGCCGATAAAAGATTAGCGGTAGTGAACGTTTTCCTCGGAGGCAGGTAAAAAACAAAATGACTGGCGGAAAGTTCGGTAAAGAATTTTTTGAATTTAGGGTGCAGGTATTCATTGATCAGGTGACGTGTTTCCTCAGGCAACTCATCATTATGCTGCTGGATGATATTTTCCCATATACCACTAAATGGAGAGTTACGGTTAAGGTAGCGGCTCACTTCTCCGGGCATAAGCTTGCGCAGTTGCTGCAGCAACATTTTATCGTCTTCACTGAATACTTCTGTGTTGATGAATTTGGCCAGGTCGAGCTTTACTGTTTTAGTGACATATTTTGTCTGGTCTTCATCCGCTTCCCCCTGTACCGCTTCCAATTGCACATAAGGATACTGCAGTTCATTGGCGGTGATCACGATACCCATTTTCAGGATGGTCATAACAGGCTCTTCTTCTGCCAAGAGAGGTGCGGGTTTGAATTGGTCTTCAACCTGTCTTGGCCGGTTCTCAGCAGGATTCAATGATACACGCTTGATAGAAGTATCCAGCACCCTTAAAAAAGGTTTACTATCTGTATAGGTAAACTCAAATTTTCCTTTCAGGTCATCGCTTAGTGAATAACCATACAATGCAAGCAGTTTATTTTTTTCCTTATCCCAGTTGCGGATGCTGTCGAAATAATTTGGTCCATAATTGTGTAACAGTTGCAACAGTACAATATTCTTGTGCACGCAAAGCGGGTGTTCTGTATCGCTCTGGCAGGTGCAACTGGTATCAAAATTCCGTTCTTCGTTTTTCTGGATCACCACTTTGAATTTCTCCCCTTCGTATTCCAGTTCGGCCAGCACCCTTTCTTCTTTTGCT
>JBKJPR010000250.1:0-5434 GCA_046594275.1 Sediminibacterium sp. | reverse complement strand
AATAATAGTATTGCTATTATTGGCCCTGAACCGGAAATCACCATTTTTCAAAGTGTATGAGGCGCTCCAGAATAGCGTTCCATTTTCATTTGGCAGGATTAATTCAACATTTGGATCTGGAGAAACTGCGGTACCGACTAAACCCCAATGGTCGATTTTTGCATATTCCCAGGTATTGGAATCCATATTTACTTTTAACCGGTATATGCCCGCACCTTCTGAAATAGAAAATACAGAGCCGCCCAAACCCAATTTATTAGAGCCTATATTGCTATACATTATTGCTGCATTTCCCGGTATGGCTTTTTTTACCATTAAAAACTGTGGTAAGGGATCAGTAAAATTGATATAGCCTTCATACACCCCCGAATCAGCTGGTTTTATGACTTGTGGGGAAGCAGAAAATATCCAATTCTGGTAATTCCCGGGGATATGTAATATCTGCGAATTATTATATTCGATAAACTCCTGGTACGGTGTCACTTCAATAATAGTAGCATCCGAATAAGCTATAGGTATTGTTGAATTTGGACTCTCCACTCTGATACGCAGGGCGACCCTGGCTGTATCGGCGACCCTGACTAATTTTCGGATTTGCTTATTGAATTCCTGAACTGTAAACCTTAATGATAACTGCTCAGTTGACCCAATATCAATCACGTCTTTAAAGTCACTTCTAACTATAGATGCTTCCAATGTATACGTTTTTGAACTGGCATTCTTTGTTTCACGCGCCGTCCAGCTTGCAGTAAGTACAGTTTGAGCAGCATTTTTCTGCAACAAAACAAGTTTAAAAACAGACAGGTGTAAACCCAATGACTGGTTGTAAATAACTGGTTCCGATGTCAGTATTTCTTTTTGGCAGGCAAAAAACAATAATGAACAAAGACTGATTAACCATTTGTAGGTATGCATATATAAATCTAATTATGGGTATACATAATTTTTATGTTCTTACAGTACAAATTGACAGCTTACAGTATTCCCAAAAAATAGAAGTTATTACAAAAAAAAGGTAGGTGGGAGAAGGAAAATAATTAGTAATTACTTTGGTAAATCAATAATAGAATTGTCTGAAAAGGCTAACAGTTATATGGTAGTTTTGTAGTGAGTAAACTACATATAGGGAAATAACACTTGCAAGTTTTAAATTAGGATATGCCTTGGAAAAACGATCAAATATCACTTGCCTGCTCATTCCGTTGCGCATTACTGAATTGAATTTTCGGGAAAATGAAAAATGAACTGAATTATCAAGGCTTTTTTTTATTTTACTCAATTCCCGATTTCACCCGTATTATTGGTAATAATCAACAACGGCATAAACCACCTCCTGATGAATAAATTATTGCTGTCCTTATGCCTTTTTTTTCAGACACCAGCCTTCACCCAGACATCGCCAATCAGTTATCCTGTAGATTCCGCTTCTGTTGAACATGCCGGCGTGCCTAAGGGCGAGGTATTAAAATTTGTTTTTGAAAATTCGAAATTCTTTCCCGGAACCTGGCGGGAATATTGGGTATATGTGCCCGCCCAATACCGTCCGGATAAACCGGCCTGCGTGTATGTAAACCAGGATGGTATTCAATGGAAAGCGCCTACGGTATTTGACAATCTTATACATGCCAATGAAATGCCTGTAACCATCGGCGTTTTTGTTACGCCGGGCAGGGTGCTGTCAAATAATCCCGAAACTTCACTGGATCGTTTCAACCGCAGTTATGAATACGATGGGCTTGGAGATAGCTATGCCCGGTTTTTACTGGAAGAGATTCTACCGGAAGTGGAAAAACAAAAAACCAGCGATGGCCGCCAAATACATTTATCAAAAAACGGCAACGACAGGGCCATCGGCGGGTCTAGCAGCGGTGCGGTGTGTGCTTTTACCGCCGCATGGGAAAGGCCTGCAGAATTTTCCCGGGTGTTCAGCGCTATTGGTACCTATGTGGGGCTTCGCGGGGCCGACCGTTATTCTACACTTATCCGCAAGTATGAGCCTAAACCCATCCGTGTGTTTTTGCAGGATGGATCGAATGACCTTAATATCTATGGCGGCGATTGGTGGAAAGCCAATGAAACAATAGAACGCGCCCTCACCTTCTCTGGCTATGAAGTAAAACATGTCTGGGGTGAAGATGGCCATAGCGGCAGGCAGGGAACATCTGTTTTTCCAGATGCCATGCGATGGATCTGGAAAGACTGGCCCAAAGCCGTAACAAAAGGAAATTCCAGGAACCAATACCTCAATGATATTTTATTGCCGGGCGAAAATTGGGAACTGGTTGGCGAAGGATATGGTTTTACCGAAGGCACGGCGGCAAACGCAAAAGGAGAAGTATTTTACCAGGATATTCCGAATTCAAAAACATATAAAGTGGGACTGGATGGAAAACTGACAACCCTGCCGCTTGATGCTAAAAGGGCCAGTGGCACTTCTTTCGGGCCTGATGGAAAACGTTACGTGGTGGCGGGTGCAACCAAACAGATCATCAGTTACGATGCGAATGAGAAAGAAACGGTTGTGGCAGATAGTATCTCAGGCAACGACCTGGTAGTAGCCAACAATGGCAACATATATATAACCTCCCCGGATGGAAGGGAAAAGCCGAGTAAATTGTACCTAGTCAGGCCCAATGGCGAAAAAACAGTAGTGGATGAAGGATTGAAATTCGCTAATGGCATAGCGCTCACACCAGATCAAACGCAATTGTATGTTACTGAATCCGCTTCGCATTGGGTATGGGTCTATAAAATACAAGCTGATGGAACACTTGCATACAAACAACGGTATGGTTGGTTGCACACCCCGGATACAGAGGAGAATGCATGGTCAGATGGCCTTAAATGCGATACAGCGGGCCGCATGTATACCACTTCGAGGTTAGGTATACAGGTACTTGATCAGTTAGGCCGTGTAAATGCTATTTTGCCGTTACCTTATGGCCAGGCTTCCAATTGTTGTTTCGGTGGCGCTGATTTTGATACGCTGTATGTATCCTGTGGCAGTAAAGTGTACCGCCGGAAATTAAAAGTGCGTGGGGCCAATACATTCAGCAATCCGGTCAAACCCAAAAAGCCAAATATTTGATAGCCACATTCATGAGGAAAACATCTATTGCGAATCAATTCGTAAAAAAGTAAATGGCTTTTACTTAGCAGGCGTCAAAACAATATTACGATACGCTATCGGGCCATGATCACCCTGTATCATCAGCGGGCCGGGTTCTCCTTCCCTGCTGTTGATGGCACCTCCTGTAATACCCGGTATCTCCTGGTTACAGATAACGGTAATACCATTAGCCACAACAGTCACCATTCTTCCGACCAGCGTAATATCATAAGATTGCCATTCACCCGGATCCTTTGCCGTCATCTCGGTAGGGGCTATAAATCCATAAACCCCACTGAATTTATCATACCACGGTTCCACTCCTTTATGGTCCTCAATCTGCACTTCATACCGGCCACGCAGGTAAACCCCGCTGTTACTGCCTTTGGGGTAGCGGAATTCAATGTGCAGTTTAAAATCGGTAAAATTTTTATCCGTAACCAGGTTAGAACCCGATTTTGGACTTTCTAAAATCCCCGAAACAGCTTTCCATTGGTTATTACCTAAGGCATGCCAACCCTCGAGGTTGGTTCCATTAAACAGGCTAATGGGTTCCCCCCATACCGGTTCGGTTTGTCGGCGCAGGTTCGGGGCCCGGACAGCGGTCCAGTTATATTTTTTCCCATCGGTATACAGCATCGTTCCGGTTAAACTATCCCCGGTCAATTTTCCTTCAAATTTCATGTCACTTGTACCCGGTTCCCATTGTGGCGGGATAGAAAAGCTGAATTTACCGGAAGCGAAGCTAATTTTAGCAACAGGGCGGGCGCTTCCAAAAGCGTACACAAACCGGCCAACAAGTGTACGTGTACCCGAATGACTGACTTCTAACCAGGAGGGAAGTTTCTTCCCCGCCATCGTAATAGTCATATCCCATCTTCCCTCCAGAGGGGCCGCTGTAAGATATCCTACAGACATACAAACCATAACCGGTAGTAACAGGTACCGTAAAATGGCCTGTTTGCTGATTACTTGCATTTTTTTCATGTGTTTTGCTTTTATCCTTTACTGATGCTGTCAGATTCCAGCTAACTAATATAGGATTTAAAGAGGATTTGGTTAATAGGATAGTAAAATTATTGCCACTAAATTTGTACACATCATGCCCCTCCAGTTTCAATTGCATATGCAGGTGAACCCCGGTTCTGTTCATGATTATCTGTATGTGGGCGTGAGCCGGGAAACAAACCGCATCATCAGTATTTGCGGGGAACATATATGGATCACGGAACGCGAGGATAGCCTTTTCCATGAAGCAGATTATGTTCTCACCAGCCGTTACTTCAGCTTTGATCTTTCAAAACTTGATGATCTTGTAGAAGCCTATACAGGGTATCGTGAATACAAGATCATGACCTATTTTTCTGAGGAAAAGCATAGTGTACTTACCTATCACTCTGCTACCAATGAATGCGCAAAGGACTACGATATTTTTTGCGGATATCCAGACAAACGGGCTGAACAGCTTGCGGAAAATATCTATCCGTTTATGCAAGCTGCCAAAAATGCGGCTTTCCTGGTAGATTAATATTGCGGTATTTAGATATCCCTATACAGCTTTTCTACCGGTTACAACCGTTGTTACGCCACTGCTGAACAGCCAAGCGGCCACATAAGTCAGGGCCACAATACTGGCTCCAAATAAAACGGAGGGTTCCGCATTGGCGGGATCATTAAATTGCTGGTAATGGCGTATAATATTCTCTTTGGCAAAAAACCAGCCTGCCAGCAAACATATCACCCAAACGATAAGGCCGCCTGTTATACCACTTTGCACTATAGTGCTGTACCGGTAAGTTACATGCCTGCGCCCTGTAATAACCGCCAGTATCCCGCCTGCCAGCGGCCAGATCAACGGCCAGCTTTGTACATTATTGAAAAGTATATGTATGCTGAAAATAATGGCGGCAACAAATGAAATGATATAGGATCTGCGCATGGTTAAGAATGATTTTAATAAGTAGTACAAATCATGTTCCACCAAAATAAGGTGGTTATACCGCCATAAGATAGACATATCCGCCGGTTATTGCGCATAACATCCAACGGCTATGCCTCCATCGCATCATACACCAGCACTTTCGCCCATAAATGGCTATAGTTTTTAATGAAATCAAGGTGGATGGGATGGGTTTGATACATGCTTTGGCCCTTCAGGTCATCAAAGAACATCAGTTCAGATACCTGCCAACTGGTATCTACCACCTCTCTTTTTTCTGTACTGGCCAGCACGCCCACATGCAGTTTGCGGATGCTTTTTATCTTACTAAGGGTTTTAACGCCTTCTACCAGCTTGTCGCGGTCTGCTACTGAATCAGGATTTTT
>JBKJPR010000235.1:0-2648 GCA_046594275.1 Sediminibacterium sp. | reverse complement strand
CCCGCATGCTTCGCAGGAATGCCTCTCTCAAAAGGGCAATCATTACACATACTAAGTAATCAAAATAATATGGATGTTTTGGATGAAGAGTTTATACGCTTCTGGCGTATACTGAATAATAATAACGTCAGGTATCTTATGGTTGGGGAATCGCTACCCGGTTTCATGGATATAATAGAACTACAGACGATGTAGATATATGGATTGAGGATACACTTCAGAACAGGCAAAACCTTCGCAAAGCTTTTTTTGAGTTAGGCTATGGCGATTATGCATCTATCGAAACCATGCAGTTTGTTCCCGGGTGGACCAGTTTTTATGCAGCCGGAGTAGAACTGGATATTATGACCGAAATGAAAGGAATCGAAAATGAGTCTTTCCAGGAATGTTATGATATGGCTTCTGTCTCAGATCTGAACGGAGTAAAAGTGCCATTCCTGCACATTAATCACTTGATAGCCAATAAAAAAGCAGTCAATCGGACTAAGGATCAACTTGATGTAATGCAACTGGAAAAAATCAAACAAATTCGAGAAAACAGCTAAGATTCCTCTACATATTTTTCTCTATTTTCTCCCCTTTCACTCATGCTTTTCCCCCCTGTACCCCTATCTTTGCCGCAAATTTAAAAACAGGATGCCCTTTAAAACTGTGAAATTATTACTGGTAGCGATTTTCAGCGGTTTTGCTATCAGTTTTTCTGCCCCTTTGCTTGCCCAGGAAACACCTCATAATACCACCCATAAGGAAGGGGAAGCAGTTCACGGGGAAAAAAAAGAACAATTCGATGCAGCCAGTGTCATTTTCGGTCATATTCTCGATAACCACGAATTCCATTTTACAGAATACCACGATGCGGAAGGAAATACTCACCATGTATCTATCCCTTTGCCCATTATCCTGTATTCCAAAGAACGCGGATTAACGGCTTTTATGTCTTCCAGGTTCGAACATGGCCATGCGGTTTATAATGGGTATAAGATCACAGACGAAAGCATAACAGCGGTAAAAGATGATGGAACAATTGACGCAGGTATTAAAGTATACGATCTGTCTTTAACCCGCAACGTGGTACAGATGATGCTGGCCCTCGGACTGCTTACCTGGTTAATGTTATCTATTGCCGGTTCGTACAAAAGAGGGCAGGGGGTTACTTCGGCACCAAAGGGCAAACAGAATTTGCTCGAGGTACTTATTTTATTCGTTCGCGAAGAAGTTGCGAAACCTAACCTGGGACATAAATACGAAAAGTACCTCCCTTACCTGCTCACTACTTTTTTCTTTATCCTGATCAATAATATTTTTGGGTTGATTCCGGGAACAGCGAACGTTACCGGTAATATTGCCTTTACCGTGGTACTAGGGGTAATCTCATTTGTGGTGATCCTGTTCAGTACCAATAAACATTTCTGGGCCCATATCTTTAACCCCCCAAACGTACCACTGGGTGTTAAGTTTATATTAGTGCCGGTGGAGTTCCTGGGCGTATTTATTAAACCCTTTGCACTTATCATTCGTCTGTTCGCCAATATGGTGGCAGGCCATATTATTATTATCTGTCTGCTTTCATTAATATTTATTTTTGGCCAGATGAGTGCGGTTGCAGGCTGGGGAACTTCCCCGGTAGCAGTAGGTTTCACGGTGTTCATCTATATGATCGAAGTATTGGTGGTTTTTCTACAGGCATTCATTTTTACCAACCTGACAGCGGTATTCATAGGAGCGGCTTTTGAGGGAGAGCACCATGACGAGACGATACATGTATAAACAAGTTTTTTTTAACTGTAAATAGAACGATCATGAGTTTAAGTACAATTTTGTTAGACGGTGTTGCCAACGCAGGCGGTGCAATAGGCGCCGGTTTAGCGGCTATTGGCGCAGGTTTGGGAATCGGTCAGATTGGTAAAGGCGCTGTTGAAAGCATTGCGCGCCAGCCTGAAGCGATGAACGATATCCGTGCCAATATGATCCTGGCTGCTGCGCTTGTAGAAGGCGCTGCTTTGTTTGGAATCATCGTAGGCTTCTTAGCAATGGTTTTGAAATAAACTGTTGTGCAAGATCTTGAACTGCACCTGATGCACAGGGCGGAGGGTGCAGTTATTTCATCCCCAACCCACCGCTTGTTCTTGGGACATGCATAAAGTGGGGAGTTAGGAATAATTTTTAGTATGGATTTTCCGCGAAGCGGAACTTGGAGGATATAATTTATGAAACTACTTACACCGGATCCGGGATTGTTATTATGGACGCTGCTGGCGTTCCTGATCGTTTTCTTTATCCTGAAGAAAATGGCATGGCCCGCTATTATCAAGGGCCTGAAAGACAGGGAGAAAAGCATTGAAGATGCAATCGCCACCGCCGAAAGGGTTAAGGCTGAAATGGCGGCGTTGAAAAATGAGAATGAGGCCCTGATGGTTCAGGCACGTGAAGAGCGTGGTATCATGATCATGGAAGCCAGGGAACAAACTGTAAAAATGATCAGTGAGGCCAAAGACAAAGCAAAAAGTGAATATGATCGTATCGTTGCAGATGCACAGGCAGCCATCACCCAACAAAAAAATGCAGCCCTTACAGATGTCAAGAACCAGGTAGGCGCCCTGGTGATCGAAGTAAGCGAAAAGATCTTACGACGTGAACTTAGCAATAAA
>JBKJPR010000511.1:0-3560 GCA_046594275.1 Sediminibacterium sp. | reverse complement strand
CTTTTTTGTGGGTACAGTTGCTGCACAGGTCCCCGCTGTATCAACCCTGAAAATCAAATCCCCCGAAACCTTCCGGGCCATATTCAAAACCAATAAAGGCGCGTTTGTTATTGAAGCAAAGCGGAAATGGTCGCCAACAGGCGTTGACCGGTTATACCAACTGATCAAGACAGGGTTTTATGATAACTCGCTGTTCTTCCGCGTAGAACAGAATTTTGTAGTTCAGTTTGGTATTGCCGACAGTGAGGACCTGAACCGATTCTGGGACCCCAAAAAACTACTGGATGAGCCCATACAGCAACAGAACCGTAAAGGCATGCTCTCCTATGCACACGGCAAACGTAACGACCGTTGCACTCAACTGTTTATTAATGTGGTTGATAATCCGAAATTAGATACGGTTGTAAGGGGAGGTGTGAAAGGCTATACACCCGTTGCAAAAGTTATTAAAGGAATGAACATAATTGCTTTGTTGAACGGGCGCTATGGTAAACAACCCGGGTTGATCCAGGATTCTTTGTATAAATATGGCAACCGGTATTTTGAAAAAAAATTTCCTGGACTGGACAGGATCATAACCGCACGCATTATACGGTAACGGGTTATTTGATGAAAGGCGGTCAGTTGAGACGGATTTATAAAGATTTGCGCTTATTTTCGGGTAAACAAATCAACGAGATCGCAATATGCTGGCCCCGCTCATTAAAGGATTGATATTAGGAATATTCCTTGCCATTTCTGTTGGCCCGGTGATCTTTGCTATCCTAAAGCAAAGCATCAACAACGGACATAAGGCTGGCTATGTATTTGTTGCCGGGATCTCAGCCAGTGATGTTGCCCTGGTATTGATCTGCAATTTTTTTACTTCCCTGTTTACTACGGTCATTAATCACAAAACAGCCATAGCTGTAGCGGGTAGTATCTTTCTGGTGATAATGGGCATATATACGTTATTCTACAAAAAAGTAAAAACAGACGAGGATAATAAAATCATTCTCAAAGAATATCGCACACACCATTTCATCGGTATCTTTCTCGCGGGGTTCTTCATCAATATCCTGAACCCGGGTGTATTCCTGTTCTGGTTTGCCTGGACAGCAGCGATACTTGCAGATTCGGCAACTGCGCCCCATCCCCTCGAATACCGTGCTATTGTATTCGGCACCTGTTTATTATTTGTATTGGGTACTGATATAGCAAAAGTGGCCTTGGCATCCAGGCTTCGCTCAAAGCTCACGCCTAAAGTATTACGGATTATCAATAAAATTTCCGGGCTTATCCTGATTGGCTTCGGCATTGCACTTTGTTGGGGGATACTTGCCTACGGCGATAATATAAAATAGCTTTAACGATATATTAAGCAAAAGCATGTGTTGCATATATTATCTTACAGGTAATGAAAAAACTGCTGCTCATCCTGGTTTTTTTAATCTTTATCTTCCCGGTTTTTTCTCAAAGTGATCTATTGGTATTGAAACAAAAAAACCAGACCATCCAGACATGGGTGCCGGGGAGCTTTATCAATTTCCAGTTCAGCAGCAAACAATGGATACAGGGCATCATCAAAAATATCCGTAACGATTCGGTCATTATGGAACAGATTATATTGCGGCAGGTTGCCAACCGTTTCGGCTTCCCAACCATAGATACGGCTAAGATGGGGCTGCTGAAAATACATGTCAAAGAAATATATGGCATGCCGAAAAGAAATTTCAGCACCGGGATCATCAGTAACGGTACACTGTTTAAACTTGGCGGCGGGGCCTATATATTTTTAAATATTTTTAACAGCCTTATTCATCATCAACAATTATTCAGTTCCCAGAACCTCACTAACCTGGGTATAGCTTCCGGCGTGTTTGCCCTGGGGGCCTTGTTACAGGCCCGTCATAAAACCTATGTTGTACTCGGAAAGAAATATACCATGAGGATTCTCCCTACGAATGTTTCAAATAAATAATTTTTCCGGAGCAATAAATATTCTCTCCCTTCGGCAAGACCAGATGAATACCGACTATTGAATGTCGAAGTAATTGTTTTCAACTTAATCACTGGACATTACCTGTTTGATATTCCTCAGAGATATTCTTCAACAGCATCTATTGCCAATAGCAGCCGATCATCATAGTTGCCACTGATCTCCGCCCAGGGGGTGTTTTGATTAATGAGCAGATCTTTATAAATATGGTATAATTCTTTGCGGCTGCCTTCATCGGGGTATTCCCGAAGTTCATCTTTTACCCAAGGCAGGTCAGTATTACAAAGCAGGTAAAGATCATATTTCCTGCTTACGATCTCGTCGAGTATGAAGGGGTGGCATTCACCGAATACATATTCACACCAAACTTTCATAACATACATATCAGTGTCTATGAACAGCAGGGGTGAATGGTGAGTGGTGAGTAGTGAGCGTGGGTTTACCCATTGCTTTTCATTTACCATCGACCATTGACTATTCACCATTGCAGTATATTCATCCTCCAGCGCCAGTTGCCCTTTCGCTATGGCAAGTAGGTCGTCAAACTCATAATTCAACCCATTGGTCAGCAGGTATTCCCTGGCAAACTCCGGACACCATTGCATGCGGTAATGCTGGGAAAGCGATTCACATAATGTGCTTTTGCCGGTAGATTCAGGGCCGATGATGACGACTTTTTTAAGCATCAATGAGGTTAAATGCGTTTAATATCGAATGTCGAATAGGGAACACCGAATATCGAAGTCTATACAGAACGCTGCCGGTTTAGTCTTATTCTTATTTTGGCGTTCTCTCTTGCCGGTTTTTTTCGGCAGTGCTGATACTTTTAACAAAGATCGATACCAGTTCATTACATTCTGTCAGCACTTCTGAAAGAGTTCCCTGTTCAAACCAGTGCAACTTATCAATAATCTTTAAACAAATATTCGTTTCGCGTAATTCTTTTAAAGCGATTTTCATTTTATGAATAAAATCATTTCGCGATTCCGCCGACTGAGCCTCTCCATAATGCAACGCTGGCGAAGTTCCGCTTCTGGTTAGCTGCCCCGCCAAATAGTTTCCCGAAAAAGATTTTGGAAATTTTTCTGCAAGTTTTATCAACAAAACAGAAAAATTGGTCAACCGCTCTTCCAAATCATATTTTCTGTCAGTCATATTTTTGGATATTAAAAAGACTTTAGGTTTCTAATACCAATTTCTGACAAAGAATCAATTCACTATAGCGTATTAATACTTGATTTTACTTCAGTGTTCGCTATTCCCTGCTCGATATTCGATATTCGTTCGCTCTCCTCCTCCATTCAATCAATCCCCCAATATTCAATATCAAAAGCACGGCAAACTGCACACTTGTAAACACATACCCTTTTATAAAGTATAAAGGAACGGAGGCGATATTTGTTGCGAACCACCATATCCAGCTCTCTACTTTTTTCTTCGCCATCAACCACATGCCGGTATAAGCGGTGGCACTTGCAAAAGCATCGGCCCAGGGAATGGCTTCAGGAGCGAATGCCTGTTTGGCCCAGCTAAGTGCAGCAAACAGGGCAATGTAAAATGATGCAAAAAACAGTATTTGTTG
>JBKJPR010000234.1:0-5029 GCA_046594275.1 Sediminibacterium sp. | reverse complement strand
TCTCCCAATAATGCTTTGTACTGGTAATCTCCCCTGGATTTTATAAACTCTTCTTTTGCTTTATTAACCAGAACAGAATCTGTGAAAAGATCAATAGCGGTTAGTGCCATGGTTTTGGCGGCTACCATCATTCCTTTCGTACCTACTTCTGTTCCCCCACAGGCAACCGCCTGCCAGCTATGTGCGGCTGTTCCGGGTATCCAGGTGGCTGCTTCCATCCCTACCGTGGGTACTACATAACTAACATCGCCCACATCAGTAGAGCCACCGCCTGCATCAATCACTGTTTTTAAAGGTTCAATACCCGCTGCTTTATCAATTGGGGGCGCCTGATAACTAAACGTTGATTGTAATTTTTTTCCAAACTCCATTTCTGCAGGCGTATACAAAACGCCACCCACTTTTTGTAAATTCTGCTGCATCACTTCGCCCAGTGTACGGTTGATCAGCAGATCATGCGTTCCACCAATGATCTCATAGTCTGCTTTTGTTTCGGTACCCATGGCCGCGCCATTGGCAGCTTTTACCACCCGGTCGAAAATACTAACCGCAAATTCTCTTTTTGGGTGACGCACATAGTAATACACTTCGGCAAAATCGGGTACCACATTAGGCGCTTTGCCTCCCTGTGTGATCACATAATGAATGCGGGTTTCCTGCGGAATATGTTCCCGCATCATATTTACCATATTGTTCATGGCTTCTACTGCATCTAATGCTGAGCGCCCTTTTTCCGGCGATGCAGATGCATGCGCCGATATCCCATAAAATCGGAATTTGGCAGATTTATTGGCTAAAGCACTTGTCATGGTAATCCTGTTTGCTTCTTCGGGGTGCCAGTGTACCACTGCGTCCACATCATTGAACAAACCGGCACGAACCATGTACACTTTACCGCTGCCGCCTTCTTCTGCGGGGCAGCCATATACACGAATGGTACCGCTTATTTTTTTGGCTTCTATCATTTTTTTCAATTCTATACCTGCGGCAACAGAAGCAGTACCAAACAGGTGATGACCGCAACCATGACCTGCATCAATGCCGGCAACAGGTTTTTTTTCGGGAACAGCCTGCTGCGATAAACCCGGCAGCGCATCATATTCAGCAAGAATAGCTATTACAGGTTTACCACTTCCATAACTGGCCACAAAAGCTGTTGGAATATCCGCAACTCCAGCTTGAACCGTAAATCCATTATTTTGTAACGTTTGCTGCAATAAAGCAGAACTTTTTTGTTCTTTATAGCCTACCTCCGCATAGTTCCATATTTGTAAGGCAATCGTTTTATAATTTTCATATTTACTATCAATGGCTTTAATGGCTTCAATTTTTAAAGCCGGAATATTTGTTGTTGATTTTTGTGCATACGGGGCAACCAATGTTGCACATAGTGATACACTCAGCAGGATTTTTTTCATATAAATAGATTGAGTGGAGATTTAAACAAACAGGTCAGGGTATAATTGTGCGCCAGGCACCACAGAATATTTAGAAAGATCAGTGATCCCTTCGGCAGCCATCACCTCTTCATCAATAAATGTATTGCCACTGCATTGCGCGGCAGTTTTTCGTAAGATAAAATATACAGCATCTGCGATCATATCTGGCGTACGGCTCATTTTGGCCAGGGCTTCCCCACCTAATAAATTTCTTACCGCTGCGGTATCAATGGTAGTCCTTGGCCATAATGCATTGGAAGCAATACCGGCGCCCTTAAATTCTGCTGCCCAGCCAAGTGCCATCAGGCTCATACTGTATTTAGTGATCGTGTAAGCTATATAGCCGCCCAGCCATTTGGGATTCATGTTTACCGGTGGCGATAAAGTAAGGATATGCGGATTATTTCCTTTTTTCAGATAAGGCAGGCAATGCTTCACTACCAAAAAAGTGCCGCGCACATTGATGCTTTGCATCAGGTCGAAACGTTTGGATTCTGTTTGTTCCGTAGGCGTGAGCTGGATGGCAGAGGCATTATTGATCACTACATCAATGCCGCCGAATTTTTCGATTGCCTGTTGTACAGCGGCCTGTATCTGGTCTTCATGTCTTATATCCACCTGTACCGCCAGCGCTTTACCCCCCGCGGCTTCCACTTCCTGTGCAGCAGAATAAATGGTCCCCCCCAAACGCGGATCCTCCTCCACGCTTTTGGCAGCGATCACAATATTAGCGCCTTCCCTGGCTAAACGTAAAGCCATAGCCTTACCAATACCACGGCTTGCGCCGGTAATCAAAACGGTTCTGTTGCTGAATGACATAAGCGGGTTGTTAGAAGATAAATGTCTGCAAAACAAACTTACCAGCCTAAGAAATCTTTGATCACCTGTTCTGTTTCTGCACAGGCTTTCTCAAAATCATCATTCACAATGGTTTTGGTGAAATGATGGTTGAAAGATATTTCATAGTTGGCCTTGTTTAAACGGGTAAGCAAACTCTCCGGCGATTCTGTACCCCGGCTATGCAACCTTCGCTTTAATTCTTCCATAGAGGGCGGCTCGATGAAAACGGATAAACAGTTACCAGCAAACTGCTGTTGCACATGAATGGCCCCTTTCACATCAATGTCCAGCACAGGTACCCTGTTTTCACTCCAAATTCTTTCCAGCTCACTTTTGAGGGTGCCATAATATTTTGCATCGTAAACCATTTCCCATTCCAAAAAAGCATTCTCAGTAATTTTTTGACGGAAAGCATCCACGCTCATAAAATGATAATCTACCCCGTTCTGTTCCTTCCCCCTTGGCTCACGGGTAGCGGCAGAAACAGAAAAAGAAAGTTTTGGATATTTGCGAAGCAGGTAATGTGTAATAGACGTTTTCCCCGCACCCGAAGGAGCAGTAAGAATAATGATCTTTTGCGATGTATCGGCCATGGGAGCGATTTGAGGCAAAGAAACAATTTAATGGTGAATGGGCAATGGTGAGTGGGCAATAGTGAGTAGTGAGTGGTGAGTAGGCAGTGTTAAAGTGGATGCACTCACTACTGCCCACTCACCACTCACTATTTCCATACAACCTTATCCTCTAACGGAATATTGCGTTTTCCTGCTTTCACTGGCTCATCTGTATAGCCGAGGTATAATGATCCCATTATGATATCGCTGTCTGATAAGGCCAGGTACTGTTTCATCGCTGGATGGTGTATCATACCGCCGGTACTCCATAAAACCGCAATATCGAGGGATGCGGCGCCCAGCAGTATATTTTCAACAGCGGCTGCAACAGCGGCAATTTCTTCCAGAACGGGGATACTGTTGTTTTCTGTACGTTTCATATATACCAGGATGATATGAGAAAGCGTATCGCCCATATGAAGAAGTTTCTCATATTTTGCTGTGGAAAATTTTTCTATTGCAGTATTGGTTTTGTATAGTTCAGCATGGTCAAAGCAAAATCGTTGGATGGCCCCGTCTTCATATACAATGAAACGCCAGGGTTCGGTATGGCCATGCGTAGGTGCCCAATCTGCGAGGCCAAATAGTTGACGAATAAGGGCGGAATTGATCTTTTTACCGTTCATGAGCGCAGGTTTAGTGCTTCTCCTGGATTGTATGATATAACGTAAGGTATTGAACAGCTCCATACGGCAAAGGTAATAATGAGGCAAGTAAAACAGTATCTAAAATTATCTGTATATTGATAAACTAAACCAATATCCTATGGCTAACGATGAAAGTGCCAGGTTAGAAGCAGTCAAAAATTTTCTTCAGCTTGATTTCGATAAATCACAGGAATTCGAGGATATAGTAAACCTCGCGGCGCAATTATGCGAAAAACCTGTAGCGCTTATTACCCTTTTGGATAAAGAGGTGAACTGGGTGAAAGTGAAAAGCGGACTCAATGTGGATATCATGCCAAGAGAAACTTCTTTCTGTCAGTATAGTATTCAGCAGGATGATTTACTTGTGATTAATGACACAACAAAAGACAGCCGTTTTGATAATAATCCGTTGGTAAATGAAGCTCCTAACGTACGATTTTATGCCGGAGCCCCATTGGTTGTAAAAAGCGGGCTTAAGCTGGGTACGCTCTGCTTGTTTGATAATCGGCCTAATAGCCTTACAGAATTACAACAAAAAACCTTAACTGTTCTTTCGAGGCAGGTTACATTCCTGATGGAGCTGGAACTTAGTCAACTATTACTGAAGGAACATGTTGCAGAGATAGAAAAACAAAACACATCACTTAGGAAAATTGCACAAATACAATCACACGATATAAGGCAGCCGTTAACATCGATTATGGGATTGGTTAATACGATTAAGGCAGATAATTATGTGGCAGATAAAGAAAGGTTACTGATGATCGAATCGGCTGCGCTGGAACTTGACAGGAAAATACATGCAATTGTACAACAAACGGTTGCTAACAAATAATGGCCGCTATACACTAATCTTTTTCTACACAAATGACCCAATCTTTCATACAAGTATTAATTGCTTTGCTTGCAGGGATAACAACCATTGTAGTACTCACTGCAAAATTACGCATACACCCTTTTTTTGCGCTACTGATTGCTTCATTTATAGTAGGGCTGGGTGTACAGCTTTCTATTATAGAGGTGATCAATGCATTGAAAGAGGGTTTTGGAAGCATTATGCGGTCACTGGGATTAATCATTGTGCTGGGTACGGCCCTGGGTGTTATATTGGAGAAAACGGGCAGTACCAGGGTGATGGCAACATTTATTCTGAAAACAGTTGGTCCCAAACGTCCGGCATTGGCCATGAGTATTACCGGTTTTATAGTGGGACTACCGCTTTTTTGCGATTCAGGGTTTATTGTACTCAGCGGACTGAACACTTCCCTGGCAAAACGAACAGGTACCAGTGTTATTGTTATGGCAGTTTCTCTTGCAACGGGTTTATATGCGGTGCATTGCCTGATCCCACCTCATCCGGGCGCTGCAGCAGCGGCTGGTATCATAGGAGTGGAATATGGCAAATTGATACTGGCAGGGATTGCCATAGCTATTCCGGCTATGCTCGTTGGTTACCTGTATGCCGGGTATGCTGGCAGGAAAATTACGG
>JBKJPR010000512.1:0-2976 GCA_046594275.1 Sediminibacterium sp. | reverse complement strand
TTTTCAATCGCTGAACTATCCTTACTTTCCTGTAGAACGATAGTGTTGATAAGCAGTTGAGGGTCTGGTAAAGAGGCGCAAAGACCGTTTAATTCGCCTAAATGTCGGGCAGCCTTGGCAAGGTGCCTTAAAATCTCCGGCGACTCTATGAAGCCCTGTGGCGGCAGACCGGGCAGATCGTTATAAGGAGTATTTTTGTTATAGGCCATTAATGTTGAAATTTATATGATTTTTCTACTTTAACCTTAAGTCATGATTGGTTATTCGGCATAAATATAATTTTATGTTGAAATTAATACTAATTTTCGACATAATTATAATTCGATGTTGCTTTAAATACCTTTAAAAGTTGTAAATATCGAAAATTTGTCAAATTTTCGACTTCAAAAGATCAGGAACTTTCTGTCTCCGTACAGTGTAATTATACATGCTTCAAAAGAGATATTCTCCGCACATGTATCCCGGAGGGGACTATACGGTTCACGTATGACAGGCTGTGGGGAAAAACGCGGGAATCAGTTATTTGCAGCATAAGCAATGTCAACGAGTATCTATAGTTTCGTATTAATGGGTGTGTACAGCAAAATTACTGAATACCACTATATGCGTAATTTATTGAAAATCAATCTATAATATCATATATTCGATTATGTATTCACACTGCCTATCCAGCAAAACTGACAATTCTGCCTTTTTAGCTTTTTCTTATCCCCAAAATCCTGTTTGGTCCAAAATTTGTTTTTTAAGTTTCTCCTCATTCCTTACCTTTGCCATCCTTAATTTTGGGCTAATTAGCGGGTGGACATTTTTATCATTATCATTTGAATGGTGAATGAGCCGATTGTACGCTAAGAGAATCTTTAATTCTCCCCAAATTTTTTTGCATAAAAACCGGTTTTCACACATATGTCTACAACTACATTGAACAACAGGGTCAGCTTCGGAAAAACTAAACATTTAGCTGATGCCCCTGACCTACTCGACATTCAGTTAGAATCATTCAAAGAATTTTTTCAGTTAGAAACCACGCCTGACAAACGCAATGTGGAAGGGCTGTTTCGCGTATTCAAGGAAAACTTTCCTATTACAGACACGCGTAACATTTTTATGCTGGAGTTCCTGGATTATTTTATCGATCCGCCACGTTACACCATTGAAGAATGTATGGAGCGTGGGTTAACTTATGCTGTACCTCTGAAAGCCAAGCTGCGATTGAGCTGTAATGATGAGGAACACGTAGATTTCCAGACCATTGTACAGGATGTATTCTTAGGAAATATCCCTTACATGACACCCCGTGGTACCTTTGTAATTAATGGCGCCGAGCGTGTGGTGGTCTCCCAGTTACACCGTTCACCCGGTGTATTTTTCGGCCAGTCTGTTCACCCCAACGGAACCAGGATTTACTCTGCCAGGGTAATCCCTTTCAAAGGTGCGTGGATGGAATTTGCCACTGATATTAATAACGTGATGTATGCTTACATCGACCGTAAGAAAAAATTCCCTGTAACCACTTTGTTACGTTCTATCGGTTTTGAAACCGATAAGGATATACTGGAACTTTTTGGCATGGCCGATGAAGTAAAAGCAGATAAAAAATCATTGGCTCACCAGGTAGGCAGGAAATTAGCTGCGCGTGTTCTGAGAACATGGGTGGAAGATTTCGTAGATGAAGATACCGGTGAGGTTGTGAGTATTGAGCGGAACGAGATCGTTATGGAGCGTGATACCGTTCTGGATGAAGAAGCCATCGCCACCATTATTGAAATGGAAGTGAAGAGCGTATTTATCCAGAAAGAAGACGTGGGTGGAGATTACGCCATCATATACAACACATTAAACAAAGATACCTCTAACAGTGAACTGGAAGCGGTTCAGCATATCTATCGCCAGTTGCGCGGTGCTGATGCCCCTGATAACGAAACTGCACGTGGTATCATCGATAAATTATTTTTCAGCGATAAGCGTTATGACCTGGGAGAAGTGGGCCGTTATAAAATTAACCGCAAACTGAACCTGGATTATCCTTTGCAGAAGAAGGTTCTGACCAAGCCGGATATTATTGAGATCATCAAATACCTGGTTCGGTTAACCAATGCCAAGGCTGAGATTGATGATATTGATCACCTGAGCAACCGCCGTGTACGTACCGTGGGCGAGCAGTTGTATGCTCAATTCGGCGTAGGCCTGGCCCGTATGGCCCGTACCATCCGTGAGAGAATGAACGTGCGTGACAACGAGGTGTTTACGCCTGTTGACCTGATCAATGCGAGAACCTTATCCTCTGTTATCAACTCGTTCTTCGGAACTTCTCAGTTATCACAGTTCTTAGACCAGACCAATCCTTTGAGTGAGATCACGCACAAGCGTCGTATCTCCGCATTAGGGCCAGGAGGTTTGAGTCGTGAACGTGCGGGTTTTGAGGTTCGTGACGTACACTATTCACACTATGGACGGTTATGTACCATTGAAACACCGGAAGGGCCGAATATCGGTCTGATCTCTACCCTTTGCGTTCACGCTGCTATCAACGATATGGGCTTTATTGAAACCCCGTACCGTAAAGTAGTGGATGGTAAGGTTCAAATGAAGGAACTGACCTTCCTGAGCGCTGAAGAAGAAGATACAGCGAAGATCGCCCAGAGTAATTCTCCTTTGAATGAAAAAGGACAATTCACTGAAGACAAAGTTGTATCTCGCCAGACTGGTGATTTCCCGATTTTAGATAAAGAAGAAGTAGAATATATGGACGTTGCACCGAACCAGATCGTTGGTTTGAGCGCTTCGCTCATCCCGTTCCTGGAACATGATGATGCCAACCGTGCCTTGATGGGATCAAACATGCAACGCCAGGCTGTGCCCTTGCTCCGTCCGGAAGTGCCTATCGTAGGTACCGGCCTGGAAGGCAAAGCTGCCCGTGATGCACGTATCCAGATGCATTCTGAAGGAAACGGTATCGTTGAATTTGTTGATGCC
>JBKJPR010000449.1:0-3461 GCA_046594275.1 Sediminibacterium sp. | reverse complement strand
ACCGGGAATTAAATTAAAGCCGCTGATTCGCAAGAATAGGACTTGGTTAATCTGCGAATCAACGGCATTGATTTAATATTTTAACGTGTTGTGCTATTGACAAAGAATATTTAATAGAAATATAGTGTGTACTTAAATGCCTCTCTATTTAGGTGTTTGATTGTTTTTTAACAAATAGTATCCCGATAAGGAGATATGTTTCGCTTATAATAACGTTAGCGGGATGTACCCTAACCCCATGCTTTAGCGTGGGGCTATACATGCAATATGATTCCGGGCTTTAGCCCCTGACTGGTTTTTGAATAAGATGCACTACCCATTTGTTCGATGTTCTGACCAGATCCATAGCAAGCTTTGTGCGAGATCGGGTCTGGGGCTAAAGCCCGGTTTTCCTGTGGCATCTTTGCCCCAGCTTAAAAGCTGGGGTTAATAAAATCAGCTATCCAATTGCACAGTAAGCTTCAGAAAGGTCTCCTATAATATGAAGTTATATAGTAGGTGGAGAGGAAAACATAGTACAAATAGAATACCAACCTCTATTTACATTAAAACGCAACCAATTTTAATTGCACAACACATTAATATTTGGGAAACCTGACTAAGCATTTAGCCTTCCCATCATATTTTCAGGATACCGCGATCCGGTTGCAGCATTTTTTGGAAATACTGCATCAATAGCGGACATATCTTCCGCATCTAATGTCACATTCAGTGCGCCTGCATTTTCTTCCAGGTATTTGATGCGTTTGGTCCCCGGTATCGGGAAAATATAATCACCCTGTGTCATTACCCAGGCCAAAGCCAGTTGAGAAGCTGTACAGTTCTTGCCAGCAGCTATCTGTTCCACTTTCTTTACCAGTTCCAGGTTCTTTGTAAAATTATCTCCCTGAAACCTTGGAGACATCCTGCGGTAATCATCTGCCGCAAAATCTTCAAACTGCCTGATCTGACCCGCCAGGAATCCCCGGCCTAAGGGACTATATGCAACGAATGCGATACCCAGTTCCCGGCAGGTGGCCAATACTTCATCTTCCGGGTCACGGGTCCATAAAGAATATTCACTTTGGACTGCGGTGATCGGGAAAACTGCATGGGCTTTCCTGAGGGTAGCTGCAGATACTTCGCTCAATCCGATTCCTCTTACCTTACCCTGCGCTACCAGCTCCGCCATTGCGCCAACGGTTTCTTCAACAGGCGTAACAGGATCAACACGGTGCAGGTAATACAGATCTATCAGGTCTGTGTCTAATCTTTTCAAACTTGCTTCACAGGCAGACTGAACATAAGCGGGGTTCCCGTTGAATCCCCTGACCATCGGGTCCTTGGGATCCCTGATAATACCAAACTTAGTAGCCAGTGTAATCAACTGTCTTTTTCCCTTCAAGGCTTTACCCACCAATCCTTCATTTTTGAGGGGGCCATACGAATCGGCAGTGTCCCAAAAGTTGACACCCAGCTCAATCGAACGATGCATGACACGTATACTTTCCGTATCATCGGCTGCCCCATAAAATTCGCTCATGCCCATACAACCCAATCCAAGCTGTGAAGCTGTTAATCCCTGTGATCCCAATGGTCTTACCTGCATATAATAATTTTTACTAAAGTTGAGATAAATCAACTGACTATGGTAGTATTTCATCTTTATTTATTTTTTGAGGTGTATAAACCAAATCACACGACATTTGTTATTAAATTTAAATAAAACGACCATGATCGCAACCAACGCATACGCGGCACAAGCTGCCACAACCCCCTTAGCTCCTTTTAATTTTGAAAGAAGGGATCCGGGGCCGAATGATGTACAGATAGAAATATTGTATTGCGGCGTTTGCCATTCAGATATTCACCAGGTCCGCGATGAATGGGGCGGCTCCATATACCCGATGGTACCGGGGCATGAGATTGTTGGTCGTGTAACCAAAGTGGGCGATCAGGTAAAAAAATTCAAGGCCGGGGATATTGCCGGTGTGGGCTGTTTTGTTGATTCCTGCCGTACCTGTTCTAATTGCGAGGCAGGCATAGAACAATATTGTGATAATGGCATGGTGGCGACTTATAACGGCAGAGAGAAAGTTACCAACCAACCCACTTATGGTGGTTATTCTACCCAGATAGTTGTGGATGAAAAATATACCCTTACGATCTCACCGAAACTGGCCCTGGAAGGTGTTGCCCCGCTGTTATGTGCAGGTATCACAACTTATTCCCCCTTACGCCATGTAGGTGTAGGCAAAGGGCATAGAGTTGGCGTACTCGGTTTAGGAGGTTTGGGGCATATGGCGGTAAAATTTGCGGCAGCTTTCGGAGCGGAAGTAACCATGTTAAGCACTTCCAGGTCAAAAGAAGCCGATGCGAGAAAATTAGGTGCACATCATTTTGTACTTACCTCTGATGCGCAGGCCATGAAAAAAGTGGAGAACCATTTTGATTTTATTTTAAATACAGTTTCAGCACAGCACGAATATGCCACTTATCTGAATCTGCTGCGTACCAATGGTACGATGATCGTGGTAGGCGTGCCACCTGCCCCATCAGCGGTGCCCGCTTTTAACCTGATCATGAAAAGAAGAAGCATCATCGGTTCATTAATCGGGGGTATTAAAGAAACACAGGAAATGCTGGATTACTGCGCTGAACACAATATTGTTTCTGATGTGGAGGTGATTCGTGTACAGGATATCAACCAGGCTTATGAAAGAATGATCAAAGGAGATGTGCGGTATAGGTTTGTGATTGATATAGCTTCGTTGAAATAATTTTAGAATTTGGAAATTGAAAAGAACCGGAAAAAATAATTTACCGGTTCTTTTTTATTCACCAGGGTAAGTTGTGTACCCAAACCGTTGAACAGAATTACTACATTTTGCTTCTCCCATTCAAAATCATGACCGCCCTTGCATACAAAAGAAGCATACGTATCCAGGTTCTGGGTAATGGGGCCATCACGGAACAGTTTTTCATCAAAAACAATCAACAAACCACAGACTAAGAATCTTCCCTTACCTTCGCAAAAAACAAACTTATGGGCGTATCAGACCAATTAGCGCAACAGAAAGCTGAGAAAGCCAATGCCAATTTACAGGCGGGCCAGGATTTTTTAGCATCCAATAAAACAAGACCGGAAGTAACTGAATTACCAAGTGGCTTACAATATGAAGTACTGGTAACCGGCGCTGGAGAAAAACCCTCGGCTCATAATGAAGTAACCTGTCATTACCATGGCACTTTAATTGATGGTACTGTTTTCGACAGCTCCGTACAAAGAGGCAGTCCCGCATCTTTTCCATTGAATATGGTGATCAAAGGCTGGACCGAAGGTTTGCAACTAATGCCCACCGGAAGTAAATGGCGTTTCTTCATCCCGCCATACCTTGGTTATGGTGACCGCCAGGTAAGCGCGCAGATCAGCCCCAACAGTACGCTGATATTTGATGTGGAACTGATCAGTTTTACATAAT
>JBKJPR010000378.1:0-4734 GCA_046594275.1 Sediminibacterium sp. | reverse complement strand
ACTGGGCCCGGTTTTATGGCGGGTTGCACTTTCATAATTCCTGTATCATTAGCACAGACTGTGGTAAACAAGTGGGCCAACTGGTGATTGACCGTTTACAAATGAAAAAGAAATAATTTTTTCAAAAAACCATTATTAATTGCTTAAAAAAATTATATGAAATCTTTATTTATCATTCTCATTTCCTCACTATTCATCTCATTAAATGCTGGCGCGCAGGGTTGCGTGGCTATCAAAAGTACCGGTGGCATGTGTACCATGGACCATGCAGACATGGCAGAAAACAGTACTGCCGGTAAATGGCTGTTCAACATGAATAACCGGTACTTTAATTCATACAAGCATTTTGTTGGGGATGTAGAACAGAAACAACGCGTTGAGGCGGGTACACAGGTGATCAATCATGCCTATACCATGGATGCAGCTATTACCCGTCTCCTGAATAACCGCTGGTCAGTTTCCTTTGACCTGCCCATCGTTTCCAATACGCGTTCTTCTTTATATGAACATAGCGGGCAGGGCAGGAATACGACTGCCTCTTTTGGGTTAGGAGATGTGCGTTTTTCAGCAAATTACTGGTTATTGAATCCCCTAAAGCACCGTAAAGGCAATGTTCAGCTTGGACTGGGCATTAAACTTCCTACCGGCGACTATAAATATACTGACCGTTTCAGAACTTCCACCGGAGGAACTGTTATAGGGCCTGTAGATCAATCCATTCAATTGGGTGATGGTGGTACGGGTTTCACTACAGAGCTGAATGCATTTTATAACCTTACCCGCAAGGTTAGCCTGTATGCCAACTTCTATTACCTGATTAACCCGAGAGAGCAGAATGGAACCTCATCGGCACGCGGTGGAACTCCTTCTGCAAATGCAATTGCCAACGGAAGTGATGTAATGAGTGTTCCCGACCAGTTTATGCTGAGAGGGGGCGCTAATTTCGTGGTTGATAAATTTACCTTCTCTGCGGGATTACGTAATGAATGTATACCCGTTCATGACCTGATCGGTGGCAGCCTTGGTTTCAGGAGACCCGGTTATATCATTTCAGCAGAACCGGGTGTTACCTATGCGTTCAAAAAAATGAATGTATATGCTTTTCTTCCTATCGCTGTCACACGCAACCGTACCCAGAGTATGGCTGATAAGATAACCACAGAGAATACTGGAAAATATACAAAAGGAGACGCAGCATTTGCGGATTATGCAGTAAACATTGGTTTTTCTCTCAGGTTTTAAAAGGAAGGTCCAGTATTTTTTATCAGTGTTTATCTTAAAGGCAGGGAGCAGATTTTTTTTTGATGGGTAGTTCAAATAAATGGCAGTTTATTGGAACTACCCACTGTTTCTACAAGGGGCTTACTTTACATTCTAAAGAGTGAGAAATGAAAAAAAGGATGAGAATAATGGCGGGTGTCATATTTATAATACAGGTATCCTTATTGCATGCACAAACGAATGGGGTAAGCGATACATTACCAATACGGGTGCTGGATTCGGTAACAGTAAATTCGTTACTGCTTTCTAACCAGAGATTGTACCTCCCCGAAACACAAGGCACCTACCTGCATAGCGGCAAAAAATCAGAACTGATACAGCTTTCCCAAACCGTTGCTGACCTGAGCAATAAAATAGGCAGGCAGGTTTTTGCAAAAGTACCGGGGGTATTTGTATATGATATGGATGGTTCCGGTAACCAGGTCAATATTGCCACACGCGGGCTTGATCCGCACAGGGGTTGGGAATTCAATATCCGCAAGGATGGAGTGATTACCAATTCAGATATGTATGGATATCCTGCCAGTCATTACAGTATGCCACTGGAAAGTATTGAACGAATTGAAGTAGTACGTGGTACCGGTTCATTGCAATATGGCGCTCAGTTTGGTGGAATGCTGAGCTATATTACCAAGAAAGGCGATACTTCAAAACCTTTCAGTTTTGAAAGCATGAATACGATAGGATCTTACAATCTGCTGAGTACGTATAATGCCATTGGTGGCCATACCGGGAAATTTACTTATTACGCCTATGTGAACAGGAAATCAAGAGATGGGTACCGGAAGAATGAACATACCAATTCAGAAGCAGAAGATGTGATCATCACTTATGCGCCAAATGAAAAGCTGTCCCTCCGGGTGGAATGGGCTAGATCAGCCTATACTTACCGTATGCCGGGTGCCTTAAATGACAATATGTTTTATGCCGATCCGAGGCAGGCCACCCGCTCCAGGAATTTTTTCAATCCCGATATATATCTGCCCTCAGCTATACTTAACTGGCAGATCACCCCGCAAACAAAATTACAATTGACTTCTTCTGCCGTATTGGGAAGAAGAAACAGTGTGCTGTTTGACAAACCTGTCAATATTGCCGACACAATTAATGCAGCCACACTTCAGTATAATAACCGGCAGGTGGATATTGACCGCTTCAACAGTTATACAACGGAACTAAGAGTATTGCACAACTATCTGGTAGGGCGGCAAATGAATACGCTGGTAGCAGGCGTTCAATACATGAATAACGACCTGCACAGAACACAGTTGGGAAAAGGAACTACCGGAACTGATTTTGACCTGACACTGGTAAATCCTGCCTGGGGCCGGGACGTACATTTTAAAACCCGTAACCTGGCATTATTTGCCGAAAACAAATTCCAGTTGCTGAAAAACCTGTCCCTTACTGCGGGAGCACGTGTGGAAATGGGACAAACGGATATGAGCGGCATAATCAATTATTATCCCGATAATGAAATCCCTCTTACCATCAAACATCGTTTCCCCTTATATGGCGCGGGGTTCTTATATGCCGCAACACAAAAAATACAATTTTATGGCGGATGGTCACAATCCTATCGCCCCATGGTGTTTAAAGACCTGATTCCCGCTTCACTGTATGAAAAAGTTGATCCTGCTATTCGTGATGCTGACGGATATAATGTGGAAATAGGTTTCAGAGGCAACTGGCGTTTTCTCAAATGGGACATTACCGGTTTTTTGCTGAGGCAAAACAACCGTTTTGGTACATTAGCGCAAACAGATAATGCGGGAGCATTGTATATCTACCGCACCAATATAGGTAACTCGCTTAATAAAGGCGCCGAATTATTTATCCAGGGCGATTGGGCGCTGAATAAAAAAAGCAGGTTGTCATTATTTACGGCTACGGCTTTTATGCAGGCAAGATATAGGAATGCAGTGGTGAAATCAGGCAATGCCAACCTCAATATTAGCGGAAACAAAGTGGAAAGTGCACCGGACCTCACCACACGTAACGGGATTACCCTTCATACGGGTAAACTGAGTGTATCTGCACTGTACAGTTATACATCATCCACCTTTGCCGATGCGCTTAATACGGTACAACCACCGGCAGCTACCGGCGCAACAGGGCTGGTGCCTGGCTATGGGTTATTAGATATCAATACAGAAATACATTTCTCAAAAACCTTTGAATTGAGGATAAACCTGAGCAACCTGGCTAATAAACAATATTTTACCAAGCGGCCCATGTTTTACCCGGGTCCGGGTGTATGGCCATCTGATGGCAGGAACTTTACTGCCTCCTTAGCGATCCGGATCTGAGAGGTTTTAATTGCCTACTATTTTTTAGCCGCTGATTCGCAGATTAAACCGGTTAAATCTGCGAATCAGCGGCAATATTTCTTGCACCAAAACATGCAAACATTTTGCAAAACTGTATCTTACAGGATCAATTGTACCCTCAGACTATTTAATCAGTCATGATCCAGCAAAGCACGCTAAAGAAACTATCAGAAGCATTGGGATTGAGTATCTCAACAGTTTCCCGTGCATTAAAGGACCATCCGGATATATCAGAAAAAACAAAGATAAAAGTAAAAGAGCTGGCAGTGGCTATGGAATACGAGCCAAATAGTTATGCCGTACAATTGCGCACCAAGCATAACAATGTACTGGGCATATTGGTACCAACAATCAATAATTTTTTTTATGATTCTTTTATTGCGGCGGTAGAGGATGATGCCCGGTTGCACGGCTATTCGGTACTGATCATGCAATCGATGGACAAACTGCAGATAGAAACGAGCAACCTGAACCTTTTCCGGAAGAATATGGTAGCCGGCTTATTTGTTTCGATCTCTATCGAAACAGATGACCCGGCCCCTTTTTTGAAACTGAATGAATTAAAAACCCCTGTTATCTTTTTCGACAGGGTGCCGGATACGGATATCTGCAATAAGGTTTGCCTTGCAGACAAAGAAACAGGCCGGGTAGCTGCTGAAGCCATCATACAAAAAAAGAAGAAACATGTATTAGCGCTCTTCGGCCATCCGCATCTCAGTATCACTAAAAAAAGGCTGGCCTCATTCCAGGAAACTTTTGCGAAACTCTCTCCGCAAACAAAGATTGATTATGCTTTTCCTGAGCAGGCGGCCGAATCCAAAAAAGAAACACTGGCTGCGCTGGAGAAAACAGATAAACCCGATGTTATCTTTTGCATGGGCGACCTGATCCTGATAGGTGTTATGTATGCCATTCATGAAAAAAAACTGCGGGTGCCAGACGATATTTCTATTATCAGTATCAGCAATGGGTTTCTGCCAACATTGTATGATCCTAAAATAACGCATGTGGAAACAAACGGCTATAAGCTGGGTAAACGTGCATTTGAGCAGATGTTATCCTGCCTACAGGGGAATAACCAGGTGGAGGAAGTATTCATTGAATCGCCAGTGATAGAGGGGGG
>JBKJPR010000349.1:0-3695 GCA_046594275.1 Sediminibacterium sp. | reverse complement strand
GCATTGGCCTTGGATGTAACCAAAGGCTTTACAGTGGAAAGTTGGATTAATGTGAATAATGCAGGTATTGCAAATGCAATTGCCTCTCAGGGAACAGCAAATTTTGCCGGACCATTTGATTTGTACACTACTGGAACGGGAGCACTTAATTTTTGGCTGGGTAATGGAATTACTACGCAGCAATTAACCTCTACTGCTCTGATAACTAATGCAGGTACTTGGTATCATGTTGCTTTCGTATACAACCCAACTGCTGTAACTATATCAATTTATATTAATGGAGTACTCAATGCATCTGCTCCTGTAACAGTACCGGTAGGCAACTTTGCAGGTTCGCAATTATTGGTTGGTAAAAGAGCTGATGGATTTAACATGAATGGTAAGATCGATGACTTGAGGATTTGGAATAAAGTAAGAACAGCCACAGAAATTGCGAATAACTATCAAAACTGTATCACTACTCCGCAAACCGGGTTATCGCTTTATTATAAGTTTGATGATGGTGTTGGAAGTACAACTGCCGCAGATGCATCAGGCAACGGATTAACCGGAACTGTAAATAACGCTGCATGGGTAACTGGTAACTTGAATTGTACTCCTCAATGCAGTTTGCAAATGAGTGCAACACCAACGGTTACTATTAATCCTTTACCAACTGCAACTACTTCTAAGGTAGATGTGGTTTGTGTGGGTGGTAATAACGGTAACATTACAGTAAATGGCGCCGACGGCACCCCTTCTTATCAATATTCAAAAGATGGCGGCGCAAGTTATCAGCCTTCTAATATTTTCTCAGGGTTGTCTGTAGGTAATTATTCCATCTATATTAAAGATGCCAATAGTTGTCCTAATGCTGTGGGTACCGTTTCAATTGCACAGGTAGATAATATTTTCCCAACCATCAGTTGTCCTGCACCTGTAACGGTTCAGTGTGCATCAGATGTACCGGGAGCAAATATTGCCTCAGTAACCGCTTCAGATAATTGCTCAGTAGTAGTAAGTTTTGTGAGCGATGTAATCAGCAATCAGACAGCTATCAATAAATTCACTATTACAAGAACCTATAGAGCAATTGATCCATCAGGTAATGCGTCAACCTGCACACAAATTATAACGGTGAATGATAATATTGCACCGGTTATCAATTGTAACCAGGGTAATATTTCTGTGAATAATACCACTAACCAATGCGGGGCTTTTGTTACTTTCCCAAGAGCAACAGCTTCTGATAATTGCAGTGGCGGGGCATTTAATTTCTTTAATGCCGGTGAGCCAAATAATTCTGGAGGAGAAGATTACCTGCAATTATATAACAGCGGTACATGGAATGATCTTCCAAACGGTGTTGGTTTAAAAGCCATCATTGAATACAATGTTCCTAATGCAGCCACTCCTGCAGGCTTTAACCTGATAGGAACCTTTGGGGGACATACTTATTTTGTTTCTCAGAATACTGCAATGACATGGATCCAGTCGAGAACCGCAGCACAGGCTGCCGGCGCAGACTTGGCCTCTATCAATACCCTGGCCGAAAACCAGTACCTGGCGCCTTATGGTGGCAACACCTGGGTTGGCGGATACCAGGATCACAGTGATCCTGCTTATGCAGAACCAGGAAATGCTTCACAGAATTTCGGTGGATGGAAATGGGTTGACGGAACCGTTCTTGGTGCCGGGCAGATTGCCATTACCCAGATCGCCGGTTTGACTTCCGGCTCTTTATTCCCGATAGGAAACACAACGGTTACATGGCAAGCCACAGATGAATCAGGAAATACAACTACCTGCAGCTTTACTGTTACGGTTGCTGATAATCAGGCACCAACGATCACATGTCCTTCCAGTCAGAGCGTTTTTGCAACAAGTGCAGCCGGAGCAACCGTTACCTATGCAACCCCGGTTGGTGCTGATAACTGCCCTGGATTTACCGTAACCAGAACTGCCGGACCAGCCAGCGGATCAACTTTCCCACTTGGTACAACACCTGTTACTTACAGTGTAACCGATGCGGCGGGATTATCTGCCAGTTGTTCATTTAACGTTACAGTAATCGGTCTTGCACCGTCTATTGTTTGTCCTGCTAATATTTCTATTAATAATACACCGGGACAATGCGGTGCCAACATAAACTTTGCGGCTACTGAAACCACAGGCATACCTGCTTCAACAATTACCTATTCGATTGCATCTGGTAGTAATTTTTCCGTTGGAACTACAATAGTAACTGCTACAGCTACAAATGCTGTGGGAACATCTAGCTGTTCATTTAGTGTTACAGTGGTAGATAATACCAAACCCGTAGTTACTGGTCCAGCAAACATCTCCGTAAATGCGGCTGCAGGATTGTGTAATGCAACTGTTACTGTTCCAATGGCAACCTCTGTAGTTTCTTGTTTAACAGGTTGGAGCAATACATTGCCCATACAGATTTCTTCTGTTAACAACACTATATTAACCGATTACCAGGTGAAAGTGGTAGTAAATACACAGGCATTGATTGCTGCTGGAAATATGCAGGCCTCAGGTGCAGATATTCGTTTCAGCGATGCTACTTGCAATCCGCTGAACTTCTGGATCGAAAAGGGTATCAATACCAGCACTACCATTATTTGGGTGAAAGTGCCTTCCATTGCAGCTAATGGAAACACCTCTATATCCATGCTATATGGTAATGCTACAGCTACCGCAGCAAGCAGTGGTGCAAATACCTTTATCATTTTTGATGATTTTGAAAGTGGCACTACCAATAACTGGAGTTTCAATGGTGGTACATGGACTGTGCAAACAGTTAGTGGTAATAAAGTATTGAATATTTCTAATCCAGGAGGTGGAAATGGTGTGGCTGCTCTTAGAGCTGGTACATTACCAACCAATGATTATGTAGTTGAAACAAGCTATAAGCCGCTTACCGCTGGTTCCTATGGTGGCCCATTATTTGAATACAATGATTTCTCTAATTATTATGCGATACATTCTATGGCCGATGCTGGTCTTATTATGCATTCACTTATTACAAGTGGGTCAGCAAACTATAGTTCATCATGGAGCTATCCACATACTGCAGGCAATTGGTATAACTTCAGGGTTGAGCGCTCTGGAGTTGATAATAAAGTATATTTCAACCAGGCATTGATAGCCACCCTTCCAGTTAAATTTACGGATGGAGCTGGTTTATGGGCTTATTCTGCCTCTTCTAACTTCGATGATTTCAGGGTAAGAAAATATGCCGCAAAAGTTCCTGCCGTTACACCTGGTGTCGGCACTGCAAGTGGCTTTACAGTGAATGACAACTGTGGTATTGCTTCTGTTATCAATGACTTTAACAATACTAATAATGCAACTGGTGTGTATCCAGTAGGTACTACAAAAGTAACCTGGACCGTAACCGATGTAAATGGCAATGTAACTACTGCATCACAAAATATTGTGGTGGTAGATAACCAAAAACCCACTATTACTGCACCTACAACCTTAGTGGTAAATACAAATAACGGAATCTGTGCCGCAACCAACGTGGCATTAGGTACACCACTAACTGCTGATAATTGTGCTGTTGCATCTGTAACTAACAACGGCCCTGCTTCTTATCCTATAGGTAATACAATTGTTACATGGACTGTAACTGATGTAAACGGTAACACCCAAACAGCTACACAAACAGTAACTGTTAAGGATGTGCAGAAGCCAACCATTAC
>JBKJPR010000324.1:0-3435 GCA_046594275.1 Sediminibacterium sp. | reverse complement strand
ACCCCCTGATTACGAGCCTTCTGCACCATACAATCTTTTAATAGGTATTATTTTAATTGATTAAGTCAGCTCAAAAAATGAATAGAAATAAAACCCGTTTATTGTCCTCATATCTGTCCCCTATCAAAACAAAAGTGCCCGTAAATTATTCATTTACAGGCATTTATGTGTTGTAAAAGTGGTGTGGGCCGGGATCGAACCGGCGACACAAGGATTTTCAGTCCTTTGCTCTACCGACTGAGCTACCGCACCATTGAACTGGTCTGTTGTCTCTGGTTTGTAGTTTGTGGTTACAACCCTTTGATTTGATGCGCAAGCACCAATGCCTTCTGCGGGCCCGCCCGCTATAGCCTTGGCAAGCGGGCAGCAAAAATAGGGGATTTGAGAGGATTTTGGAATTTTGGAATTGGGAAATTTTATTGACCCCTCCCTGCCCTCCCCTTTTGAAAGGGGAGGAATAAGGAGTGGGGTCAAAACTCACAATTCTTCGGCGTCCGCGCAAACGCGATCACATCCCTGATATTCGTCATACCCGTAATAAATAAAACCATCCGCTCAAAACCCAGCCCGAAACCCGCATGGGGCACCGTACCAAAACGGCGGGTATCGAGGTACCAGCTTAGGTCTTCGGCGGGGATATGCATTTCTTTCATGCGCTGCTCCAGCTTGTCCAGCCTCTCTTCCCTCTGCGATCCGCCCACGATCTCGCCAATGCCCGGGGCCAGTATGTCCATGGCAGCAACGGTTTTTCCATCGTCGTTCTGGCGCATGTAGAAGGCTTTAATGTTTTTAGGATAATTGGTAAGAATCACCGGCTTTTTAAAGTGTTTTTCTACCAGGTACCTTTCATGCTCACTCTGCAAATCAACACCCCAGCCTTCTACGGGGTACTGGAACTTTTTCTTTTTATTATGGTTACTCTCTTTTAAAATATCTATCGCTTCGGTATAGGTGAGTCGTTCAAAGTTGTTGTTTACTACAAACTCCAGTTTTTCTATCAGCCCCAGTTCACTGCGTTTATCCTGTGGCAATTGTTTTTCTTCTTCTGCCAGGCGCTGTGCCAGGAACTCCAGGTCCTCGCGGTTATGCTCCATCACATACCCGATCAGGTATTTGATAAACGCTTCGGCCAGATCCATATTATCTTCCAGGTCATGAAAAGCCATCTCAGGTTCTATCATCCAGAACTCAGCCAGGTGGCGCGTTGTATTCGAATTCTCTGCGCGGAAAGTAGGGCCAAATGTATACACTTCACTAAAAGCCATCGCACCAAGTTCTCCCTCGAGCTGCCCGCTCACAGTGAGGTTGGTACCCTTGCCAAAAAAATCTTCTTTGAAGTTGATGCTGCCATCCTCATTGCGGGGTGGTGCATCAAATGGCAAGGTGGTTACGCGGAACATTTCACCCGCACCCTCCGCATCGCTTGCGGTAATAATGGGTGTGTGCAGGTATACAAATCCTTTGTCATTAAAAAACCGGTGCACCGCAAAGGCCAGTGAGTGACGGATACGGAACACCGATCCGAATGTATTGGTACGGAAACGCAGGTGCGCCTTTTCCCGCAAAAATTCAAGGCTGTGTTTCTTGGGTTGCAAGGGGTATTTCTCCGCATCGCTGTCGCCCAGTATTTCGATGGTGGCGGCTTTCAGTTCCAATGATTGTCCTTTGCCTACCGACTCCACCACTTCTCCCATAACTTTCAGTGAGGCGCCTGTAGTAATGCGTTTTACCAATGCCTCATCAAACGACCCCAGTGTGGCCACTACCTGCAGGTTATTATTGGTACTGCCATCGTTCAGCGCTATAAACTGGTTGTTACGGAAAGTACGCACCCAACCCATTACCGTTACTTCCTGTCCCGCCACCCCATTGGTAAGCAGTTGTTTGATCTTGGTCCTTTTGTTAAACATCTCTTGATTTGTGTTTTATGTTACCGTCATTTCGACGACGAAGGAGGAGAAATCTTTTCAATTTGAGCAGATAGTCCACTTAGAAAGTTCTCTTCCGGGTTCTCAGTCGTTCCTTCTTTTAAATCACGGTACTCGTTTTTCAGGTCGGTAAAGATAACCAAACAAGCCTCTGCAACACGTTTTAACACCTTTTCCGGCTTAAAATCCCCTAAAAAATTCTTGTTTTCCAAAAAACTGGCTTAACATTGCAATGGAAACCAAACTGATTAGGCCTCGCTTAGCTCCTGGCACACCAGTTTACTCTCTTTCCGATCAAAACAAATACCTAACCCGATCTGAGTTCAACTTTCCTTAGACTGGATTTTTAACCTTTGACAAATTGAATTTCCCCCATTAACAGACTTAATTATTTATGTACGACATTTTGCAATTAAATGACATGCTCCTGCCTGAGTTGCTGGATATTGCCGAGCAACTGAACATTACCGGCGCTAAAAAACTCGACAAACAAGGCCTCATTTACAAAATACTGGATAGCCAGGCTGTACAGGCCAGCGAAACCAAAGAAGATCCCAAGAAAAAAAATACCAGGGCCCGCAAACCCGTAACCCTGAAAACCGCCAATGGTACCGAAGAGGCAGAAGTGATGCAGGAAGCGCCACAGCAAGTGGAAAAACCGGCGCCCAAAAAAGCCCCTGTCCGCAAACCGCGCGAACAGCCCGCCCCGGAGGCACAACCCGAAGGCGGACAACCAATGGATACACAGAACGGCGGTGGAGGAGATAATAACGGCGATCCGAATGCTGACCAACCCGGCGAAGCCGGTTCAACCCAGGAAACCCCCCAACACCAATATCCGCGCCAGCAGCCACGTAAAGAGCCTACATTCAATATCGAATTCGAAGGCGTTATACTGGGCGAAGGCGTGCTGGAAATGATGCCCGATGGCTATGGCTTCTTACGCTCATCAGACTATAACTACTTATCATCCCCGGATGATGTATATGTTTCTCCTTCCCAGATCAAACTTTTTGGTTTAAAAACAGGCGATACCGTTCATGGGGCAGTCCGCCCGCCGAAAGAAGGTGAAAAATATTTTGCTTTATTAAAGGTTGACAGCATCAATGGTAAAAGGCCCGATGAGGTACGCGACCGCGTCCCGTTCGATTACCTGACCCCTTTGTTTCCCTTTGAAAAACTGAACCTTTTCACCACGTCCAATAATTACAGTACCCGTATCATGGATATTTTCACGCCTATTGGTAAGGGCCAGCGTGGATTGATTGTGGCACAACCAAAAGTGGGTAAGACCATGTTGCTGAAAGAAGTGGCCAATGCCATTGCGGCCAATCACCCCGAATGTTACCTGATGGTGGTATTGATTGACGAGCGCCCAGAAGAGGTAACCGATATGGAACGCAGTGTGAGGGCTGAAGTAATTGCATCCACTTTTGATGAACCCGCTGAAAAACACGTGAAAGTGTCTGCCATCGCTTTGCAAAAAGCAAAACGGTTGGTTGAGTGC
>JBKJPR010000288.1:0-5671 GCA_046594275.1 Sediminibacterium sp. | reverse complement strand
TTTTACCAACTACTTTCTCAAATAATTATCTGAGCCATCAATCCAATCTTGCCGTGGTGGCGCAAAAGTGTCGGTTTCTATAACCTTGCCAATCATTAAAGCTTTGTGCCTGCGATTACCCGGAATAACAATTGCTTCGCCAGGTAATATATCAACCGAATTATCTTCATCATCATCAAACCAAAAACGAAGTACGCCTTCCTGCACTTCGGTTATTTGTTCATTGTCGTGTGAATGCCAGGGGACAGTAAACCCCTCCTCAAACTCCATCTTAGCAATCATTACTTTTTCTCCATGAATGAATTGTCTTTTCATTTTTGGATTTACCTGTTCGACAGGGATATCGCTCCAATTAATTTTTTGCATAACTATTTATTTGATTTAATGATTTAAAATATTTAATAAACTGGCACTAACCAGCTGCGGTTGTCTTCAATTATTCCTGCTCTTAGCCCATTTATTTCTTTATACAACATATTGCTGATTTCAGCTTCTTTAGTGTTTGGCAAAGTCATACATACATCGCCATGTGTAATTTCTGAGATATGAGAAACCACCGCTGCCGTGCCCGAACCAAAAGCTTCTTTTAAATTTCCATCTTGGTATGCTTCTATAATTTCATCAATATAAATATCTCGTATCTCCACCTTTATATTTTTCTCTTTAAGAATATCAATAAAATAAGTACGGGTTGTGCCTTTTAAAATTGCGCCGCTAAGATCTGGTGTTAAAACCGTATTGCCGATAACAAAAAACAAATTCATCATACCTGTTTCCTGTATCTTTTTAAAGTGAGGGCTTTCAAGCCAGATAACCTGATCGAACCCCTTTTGTTTTGCTAACTGGCCAGCCTTAAAAGAAGCTGCATAATTGCCTCCTGTTTTAGCTTCACCTGTGCCTCCGGCCACTGCCCTTATCAATGTTTGTTCTGTAACTAATTTTACGGGGGCTGTAAAATAGGGCTGAGCAGGGGCAGCATAAATATAAAATGTGTAAGTACTTGAAGGAACTACCCCCAACGAACTTTCAGTGGCTATCATTGTGGGTCGCAGGTATAAAGCACTTCCTTCTGCTTTAGGAATCCAGTTTATTTCTAAATGGGTTATTGCTTTTAAGGCGGATAAAAAAAGTTCGCCCGGCACCGCAGGCATACACATGCGTTCCGCTGAAAGATTAAACCGTTCAATATTTAAATCGGGGCGCAGCAATTTTGGAGTGCCATCCGAGCCAATGGTTGCCTTCATGCCTTCAAAAATGCATTGGCAATATTGCAGGGCTTTAGATTGTGGGTCGAGCTGTAAATTTTGATAGGGAACAATTCTGAAATCACTCCACTGACCATTGGCATAATCCATAATAAATATATGGTCTGAAGTATACTTGCCAAACGGAATATTGTTGAAGTCTATATCCTTCAATTTGGAGTTTTCTGTTTTGGTGATTTTAATATCCATGTTAGTTCCTGTAGGTGTGTTTGTAATGTTTACTTGTATGTTATTTAATAAGTGTTACTGATCCGCTTATCAATTGTCTCCCGTTTTTAGGATTAATGATGTAATAATACACTCCAACCGGCAAAGGCTTGCCATTTAGCATACCATCCCATTCAACAGTATATCCAACAGAACTGAATACGGCTTGTCCATAACGGTTATATACTTCTATGGATGCACCGGGATAACTTTCCAGGTATTTGATCTTCCAGGTATCATTGATCCCATCACCATTAGGAGAGAAAGCATTGGGCACTTCCGGCTGCTTAAGTACTTTGATGAAGATGGTATCGCTGACAGCGCAGCCTCCTGCTCCTGTTAAAGTTAGTTTATAAGTAATATCATCTGCGGGCGATGCTTTCGGATTGACCGCCGTGTCACTGCTCAGGTACGAGGAAGGTGTCCACTTAAACTGCAAAGATTGGCCAAAATAAAATTTTGGTTTAAGGGTAAGGGTTCCTCCTTCCAGCATAACCAGATTAGGGCCGAGGGTCAGATGAGGATAGGGAAATACCATAACTTCTTTTAAAGCTGTGTCGCTAACGCAACCTTTATCATTGAAAAAATGATAACGGATGGTAAACGCGCCTGAATCTATAAATTGTTTTGTCGGATTTTGCAGCGCCGAACCGTTACCATTGGCAAGGTCCCATACCCATTTAACTGCAGGGCCGCTCCCACCATTGCCCAGGTCCTGAAAACGAATCATATCCGACAGGCAGATGGTATCAGGCGTAGCCGAAAATTTAGCTTTCGGCTGCGGATAAACCGTAGTTAACTGCCTGGCAAGCGAATCTATACAACCCTCTTTAGTAGTTACTTTTAGTTTTACAGTATAGGGCCCCAATGCAACATATTTATGTATGGGGTTTTTAAGTGTAGAGGGCGAGGGATCATTAGCATCTCCGAAATTCCATAAATAACTGAATAAACTTTCGGAAACATCTTTAATGGAGGCCAGGCTATTAAACTGACCTACACCATCAGGCAAACAGATACCTGGTAAAGTGAAATCTATTTTAGGCAAATAATTTACCTTAATGGATTGCGTGTTCCATAAGCTGGCACAGCCACTGTCGGTTACTACCTGCAATCTTATCTGGTAGATGCCGGCTGAATCATAAGTATAGAAGAATTTATCTGCGTTCGTTCTGATGGCTGAACTTCCATCACCATACTCCCATTTGCGTTGAACTATCCTGCTGTAATTTGCCAGAGAACTATCCGTTAACAAGGTGCTGTTTTTTTCACAGACGGGATTACTGATGGTCCATTTTGCTACCGGACTGGGCCATACGGTAACAGGCATAGTAACTGAATCCTGACAACCTTTGTCTGACGTATACAGGTATTTTATGGGAAACGTTCCTGAACCTGTTACTTGTGGTTCAAAGAGACCCGTAGCATTCACACCCTTACCCATATAAGCGAAGGTTCCGGGTACCCGGCTGTCGAATCCTGTTTGTGTAATTTGTCTGGCTACTGCTTCATTGCAAATACCCGGCATCGTTACAAAAAAAACCTTCGGACTCCGGTTAATGGTAATTATTTGGCTACCCGCGTTAGAACAGGAGGAGGAAGTTCCTGAATAAGCCACCAGTTTAATGGTATAATCCCTGGAAGCGGGTAACTGAAAATCAGGATACTTAAATGCATAAAGTTTATCGGGGACCGGGTTCTCATCTGTAAATAATAGGGCAGGGGCACCTACTACGTCCCAATAGATCTCTAAGCGTGTTACTAATCCAAAATCAACTCCGGACATGTTTTTGATACGTACGGAATCATTACTGCACAGGCTCCCTGATTTTTGTACCTCAAAAACTGATTTTGGTTTACTTCCATTAACTGTAAATTGCTGGGTAAGGGTAGCCGCACAGGCATCTTTTGATGTAACAGTCAATGATACCTTGTAGTAGGCGGCTTTATTATATTTAACAGAAGGGTTTTTTTCAACAGATTGCAATTTATTCGGGCCGGGAGAAACCGCGGGGGTACCCACATTAAAATTCCAGAGATAGGTGTTTTGCAACTGAGATCCGTCCGCGATCTTTGTGGTATCCGTAAATTGCGCAGATGCATCATCCAGGCATACTTCCGGTAAAATAAATCCCGGCTGGGGCAAAGGATTTATTTTTACATTTTGTACAGATGTATCGCTTTTGCAACCTTTATTGGTTTCTACCAGCAAGCGTACCGGGTAAGTGGACCATGCGCCAAATATTTTTTGAAAAGTATTACCGGTACTGGTATCTTTTAGGGTACCATCTGCAAAATTCCAGTTCCATCTCGTAATGGTTCCCACATTCGTAGTTGATTGATCGGTGAAACTAATGGCCCTGGTTTCACACAATGGAGATGACAATTTAAATGCCGCCACGGGTAAGGAATTAATTGTTACCTGTTGTGTCATCGTATCGCTGACGCAACCTTTATCAGTGTAAACATAAAGCTGTATTGACTTTCTTCCGGAATCTGTAAATACATAGGAAGGATTTTGCAGGGTATCTGTTCTTCCTCCGCTAAAGTTCCATCGCCATTTAGTAATAGCACTGCCTTTCCCGTCACTCTTATCGGTAAGCTGCGTGGTATCACGCAGGCACAATTCGCTACTGACAGCAAAAGAAGCAATAGGCTGCGGGTAAACAATCGCAGACTGTTTTAAAGTATCATTTATGCAGCCACTGCCATCCGTAACACTTAAAAGCGTGAATATTCCTCCAGCAGATGAGACAAAACTTAATGAATACACAGGCTGATTTATTTGTTTTACGGTATCTTTTTTCCCTGCAAATGAATAAATGATTTGCCAAGGTGATCTGCCGGACAAATTCACATCGATGGTTTTCCCAGGTACCAAACAAATGGCCCCGTTGCCGGATATCATTGCGTTTGGCAGTGGTTTAACTGCCACTAAAACGGCGGTATCGGTGGGTGAATTTACTGGACCAAGGAAACAGGCATTTGCATCAGTAATTGATTTAATACTGTATTTAGTAGTTGTTATTGGAGATACCTGTAAGGAATAAGGAGAGGAACTGATATTTTTAAGTGTATCATTATTCCTGCCATTAGAATATACCACGGTCCAGGGCGATTTACCTGTTAACTGGAGTGAAAGTATTTTACTGCTGCCATAACAAATACTGTCACTGCCTGTTAAAACTGCGGTAGGCGTTGGATTCACAGTAACGATAACACTGTCTGTAAAACTTCCGCAACCCTGCTGGTTGGCAGTTACATAATAAGTGCCTGAATGTGTGACAGCCGGTTTAGGAATTACAGGGTTATACAGCGTACTTGAAAAACCATTTGGCCCAGTCCATTGATAAGTTGTATTTGAGATCAGTGTAGAAGATAGCTGTATATCTGTTCCTACGCATTGGGTACTGGTAATGCCAGGTGATAAGGTAATGAGCCCATAATTGGAAAAATAGCCCAGCACATTTCCCGTAGAGCCACTCCCATTAAGGAAGCCGAGATGAAATAATCCCGAGGTATTGGAAACTACCGTGTTTGCATTAGTGGTAATTAAATTATCAATATTGCTCAGATTTATATTAGATATTCTTGCCGCCCTCCATAACCCATTTGTTCCGGCAACCGTATCAAACAGGTTCGGGGTAATAATACCCGCCTGGCCATTCAATAAAAAATTATTTATCTCCGTATTTTTACAAAGGATATTCAGGTAAAATGCTGTGGGGGCAGACCTTACAAATGAAACCAACTGAGAACCGGTACACCTGATATTCGGCAAACTGGTGGAAGCCATTTCGCAACCGGTGCCCGTTAACTGGTATACATAAACCGGGTTGCCGGTAACAATATAAGCAGAGGGATCTGTTAGTACCCCTTCATAAATTTCTCCCCGTCTGATGGTTGTTACAAGCCTCCCGTTTACAGTAATTGTTGTATTGTTTGCAGTAGCCAGGATATAATAATAATCCCCTGTGCTCCCATTAATCACCAAAGCACCACGTATAATGATAAACTCAGTTCCATTGCTGCTTTCCGGTATTATCTGGTCGCCAATAAGGTCCCGGCAACCGGTAACCGGACCGATCGAATCGTCGTAAATGGTAATACAAACGGGCTTGTTTGCTTTTACGCTACTTCCTGCAAGGTGCTGGCTCCCTAAAATGCCGGCCGCTACTACCGCATAACTCTGCCCTCTG
>JBKJPR010000164.1:0-5358 GCA_046594275.1 Sediminibacterium sp. | reverse complement strand
TTACCAAAGCCCGTTGCAAATTTTGCCTTTCCCGATACGGTTTGTTTGCCGGCCGGTAAAGTATTTTTTGCCAATTACTCAAGTATATCTGATGGATCGGAAAATGCATTTCGTTATTTGTGGGATTTTGGTGACACGCTAAACCCTGGCAACAATACTTCTACACAAAAAACGCCCACACATATTTATACAAATACCGGCCCCTTTAATGTAATGCTGAAAGTTACCAGCAATGGCGGATGTGTAAAAGATACCAGCAGATTGGTAAATACTATTCATCCACAACCACTAATAAATTTTGGAATAAGCAAGAAAGAGATTTGTTTGGAAGATGCGGTATTTTTAACGGATTCAACAAACAGTATAGATGGTGTAACTGTGCAATGGAACTGGAATTTGGGCGACAGCAAACTGCGCAACACAAAAAACGTTTTATACATTTATACAGCCGCACAAACTTATAATATAAGCTTGTACACTGTAAATAATTTTGGTTGCAAAACTGAAACTCTAATTAAAACGGTAACCGTTCACCCCTATCCCATTGCCGATGCAGGCCCCGACAGAAAAGTGCTGGAAGGCGGTTCGTTAAACATACAGGCAATTGCAACCGGAACCGATCTTCAGTATTTATGGACCCCATCGCAATATCTAAACAGCACAATCTTAATTAAACCAAAATGTGTTGAGCCGAAATTTGACGTTTTATATACCTTAACCGTGTCCGGGAAAGGCGGCTGCATTGTAACCGACAACATGTATGTAGATGTTCTAAAAATGCCCAACATACCCAATACCTTTTCGCCAAACAGTGATGGGATTAACGACTTTTGGGAAATACAATACCTGGATGAATATACCGGTAATCATTTGCAGGTATTTACCCGAGCAGGGCAACTGGTTTTTGAAAGTCGCGGCCTGTACAAAGCCTGGAGCGGCACTTACAAAGGCAAACCTCTGCCTATGGATACCTACTACTACATTATTGAACCGGGCAGCGGCAGAGAGCCGGTTAGTGGTTATGTAACTATAGTGAGATAAGGTGTGGTTAATCATTATAGATATTAAAACGGTTAACGCTTATGCGGCTGGGGAAACGCACATCAGCTGTGGTCATGTTCACTTTATTTTCCCTAACTACGCAAACGAAGTAAAAATTTAATTCCTTATTTTTATAATTAATCAATTAATTAATGTTATGAAATCACTGTTTACTTTACTCTTTTCTCTTTTAATTTATTGCTCCAGTTGCACACAGCCTTTTACGCCAGGCAGCAAAATAGAAGTTGAATTTGGAGGCAGATGGCATCAGGCAACTATCCTGGCAATAAAGGGAGATGAATATAGTGTACGTTACCAGGGCGAGGGCCAAAGCTTTGATATTGTGGTGCCTAAAAACCGGGTGAGGGCAGTTGCTGACGGGGAAACCGATAAGCCTGCAAATGCCTACGAAAAAGGCGCTAAAGTGCAGGCAAACATGGGCGGCTTTTTAAAAGACGCAATCATCACAGACTTTAAGGATGGTAAATACAAAGTTCACTTTGAAGGTTATGGAGATGCCTATGACGACTGGTTTACGGCAGATCAACTACAACTTGTAAACAAAACAGTGGTAAACGATGCTGAAAAAACACCCATTACCGAAGCCCCGGCCACAGTTAATAGCGGGCAAATTAGTGTTGGGTCAAAAATAGAAGCACAACAGGGCGGAGCATGGTTTCCAGCTACCGTAAAAGAAATAAAAGATGGAGAATACCTTGTTAAGTACGATAATTATGATGAGCAGGAATGGGTAACTGCCAATAAACTCCGGGCAAAAAGCACGCTGGCAGCCGACAAACTCGCGGCTACTGATGGTAAAGTATATGTAAGAAGCCTGTACGATGTTATTAGTGGTTATTATGAGATAAGCTGGTGGTTTTTTGGAGACAATGGTGTGGTAGTCTGGAACCCCGTTCATGGTGTTAACCCTATAAATTTACCTGCTGAGCAAGCCGACAACTTTAATAAAGTAGGCAATTATAACAACGAGGGACCCCAGGTAAAAATAAACTGGCTTACAGGCTACCAGGCTAACTACAAAGCAGAATACAAAAACGGCGATTTTGAAACCTTAGATGGTGGACTTATGGTAAGGCAAAAGCCCCTGTCCGATAATTACCGGCTGCAGGGATCATATACCGGTACCACAAAATCTCAAAGTATTTCATCTGCCAACACCTACGTTTTTGGTAACGATGGTATGGTATCTGTAAATAAGGCAGGGTATGTAAACGCAGGCGACTTTGCCGGCAAGAGCGACGAAACCAAAAATGGCACTTACGTTATTAAAGGTTACACACTTTTTATTAATTACGATGATGGAACTAAAGAAACCTCACTTATAGGAATTATCAGCGCCGATAAGTTGATTATTAATACAAGATCTTTTTCGCCCAATTAGTGTTTATTTTTTTTCGATTAGAGAAGACAGGAACCGAGGCGTTGGAATAATTTTAGCATGCTTACTTTTTACAAAGATTAAAATGGTAAAAGTTTCGGCTCTTGGCGACGATGCTCAACGGCGGTATCTTAGCTTGCTGCTATTTCACTTGAGCATTAACGCCAGCAGCGGCGAAGGATGTAATATCATGCAGTATGGCAGCCTTTTAAAAAAATAGTTTGCATTTTTCTTTGTTGTTTCAAAAAAAATAGTAATTTTACGGTCCCTAACGAACAAGTACTCTTTTTTGTCGGCCATTTGCCGACTTCTTACACAGCCTCTCCCCTTTCTATTTTTTTGTATTTGGCTATTGCATTATTTAATATTATTTAAAACCACTTAAACCTCAAGAAATGAAAAAGTTCTTTATTACCGGACTTATTATGTCCACTATGTTTACATTTATTGCCTGTCAAAAGCAAAGTTTAAACGATGCTTCTTCCACCACGCCGATTAATGGCTCCAAAATAGTAACTGGAAAAGAAGGGCCTCCAACTGGCGGCAACTGTGAGCTCTTTGCATTTGGATTACTGGGCCTTAATGGTGGCACCTTCACCATTAACAGCAGCATAAATCTAATTGCTGATGTTGGCTACAGCAAACTTATTAATAGCACTACTAATCAAAAGATCAATAATTTTACAGGTAGAGCTTATGTGCACAGCCAGGTCACAAATTTTGTATATACAGCGGCCACTTACCGGCCTACAGGAGGAATTGTACGAAATAATGCTGCGGCAAATGCAAAGTTAGACGCTGCAAATGCTAATGCAATTACCATTTCTAATAATTATGCAGGCTTTACCCCCAACTATACATTTGGTACTGTTACAACTAACCAGACAATTAATAGTGTTGCGAATAATACTGTTGTACAAATCTCATCTTTGGATTATAATTCTAAAATTCTTACTTTAAATGGAACTCCAGGAGAAGATGATGGCTTTATTATTAATGTGCTGGGCAGTTTCGATTTTTCGCAAAGCAAGATCCAGTTGAATAATGTAAGGCCGGAAAGAGTAATATTCAACTTCCCTAATCCATCAGCTATTACAATAAATAAAGCCTCAAATGTTTTCAGGGGAACTATATTAGCACCCACAGGGAGCGTAATCTATCACAATCCTGCCAGTTTCGAGGGCTCTATTATTGCTCTTAATATCGCTGTTCATTCTGATTTCAATTTAACACAGCGTTCGTATTGTGATGGCAGCAGCGGCAATTAAATCACATTTAAATTATTGAAATAATATAATACTTATACCAAAGGATTAGTGTTAAGAAAAGATTTTTAGAGAAGCCGTCTCATTAAAAAGTGAGGCGGTTTTTTTATTTTCAATTATTGGGTTTGTTATAAATCGGGTTAGCGTATTCTTTGGGCTTAATGCTCAAATTCAAAACTACAGAGTGTATCAGTTTCATCAACACTCAATGTATCTTTTCGCCCTTGTTGGCATTACTGCTAAAATTTTTAACCTGTTAGCAATTCCGAACGCCGTCGTTGTGCGTCCCCGCCAACGACCGAAGCCAGGCAATTGTATGCTCTTGAAAATTCATTCCAATACTTAATTGTGTAAATGTAATAATTTTACTTTTATATAGAGCACCGCGTTTTTGGGGGGTGCATTTAAAATTGTCGCACCCAAAAAGTCATAAATTTGGTAAACCAATCCATTAAAGTTATGACAGAAGCATCATTTATTGCCTTAGCGCAACAACGTTATCAAGAACTGCAAGCCTTAAACAAGATAGAGAGCTTTTACGACTACGAGAAAGAATTTGACAAGATATGGCAAGATTTAGGCAGAGCAGTGCTGGAAGCAAATGTAAGTGAAGTACCCGCCGATAGGCGTAAAAAAAAACACTTACCAAATTTGGAAAAATCAGCATCAACAAAGCCCATCATTTTAGCGAAGGTGCCAACGGCTTTCAAATAAGCCCTCATTTACAAGAGCTACTTGTATATGCGGGTCAATTAGATTGTTATCAAAGAAGCAATGAGGTACTTGAAAAATTTATCAACATAGCAGTAAGTGCAACTCAGGTTTACCTGGTGACCGATTGTTATGGCAAAGCAGCAGAAAAGGAAGTAAATGATAGTCGGTCATTGGAGCCGATAAAAAAGCAAGACGTATTGTATGTACAAGCGGATGGTTCGATGCTGCAAACCCGGGAAGAAGGTTGGAAGGAGGTGAAAGTAGGCAGAATGTTTAGCAGTAGTGCATGCATCGACCCTAATGGAGATGCGGGCTGGATAAGGCATTCGCAATATGTAGCTCATCTGGGCAACAGCAAAAACTTTACTGCACAGATGGATCATTTAATAGAATCTTATGGCAGGCTGGGCAGTCGATTGGTATTTATCGCCGATGGCGGTATATGGATAAAAAACTGGATCGAAGATGCTTTTCCGCAAGCCGAATCCATATTAGATTACTATCATGTTTGCGAGCATCTGCACCAATTTGCCAACACCGTTTTTAAAGACGAAACACTTCGCAAAAAATGGACGGACAGACAAAAAGAACTACTATTGGAAAGCAAATTAAAGCAGGTGCTTACCAATATCAAAAAGCAAAACGGCCAAAGCAAAGAGGCTCAACTTCTAATAAACTATTATAACAGCAATGCCCATCGGATGGATTACAAAAGGTATAAAACTATAGGAGCCGGTCTAATAGGTTCAGGTGCTATAGAATCGGCTCACAGAACTGTAGTGCAAAAAAGAATGAAACAATCTGGACAGAGATGGAGCAATAGTGGAGCACAAAATATGCTGAATTTAAGGGTGCTAACAATGAATGAACAATGGTATAAGGTGGTGCAGTTAATAAAAACAGCTGCTTAAAGGACAAGCGACAATTTTAAATGCACCC
>JBKJPR010000120.1:0-5758 GCA_046594275.1 Sediminibacterium sp. | reverse complement strand
TGTGGAAACAAACGGCTATAAGCTGGGTAAACGTGCATTTGAGCAGATGTTATCCTGCCTACAGGGGAATAACCAGGTGGAGGAAGTATTCATTGAATCGCCAGTGATAGAGGGGGGTTCTTTATAAGCCGTTGATGCAATAGCAATTTAAGATTATCTCTAAAAGCACAGTACACCTCTCACTTGCGGACGGAATATGAAATCCCCAAAACATTAGAAGCTGTTTGAGTTAGTAATATAAAGTAAGGCATGAAGCATTTTTCGCCACAGATTACACAGATTTACACAGATTTTTTCTGTGCTAATCTGTGTAATCTGTGGCAATGGGTTTAAAATATAATTAACTCAAACAGCTTCTTAATCTATCCCAACTCTTGCATAAAGCTAACGGCTTCCAGTAAACAAAATGAATACGCTTCCATCACAAAAAATTCCTGATCAGAACCTACTGTGTGGTTCTTTCCATTCCAATGGTCATACAAAATTCTCGGTACAGCCCCATGCTCTTTAAATGCATACCAGGTTATATAAGCGGTTTTATTACTGAAATTGAACAGGCAGTATAATTTTTCATTTTCCCATGCACGCAGAAAACCAGCTACATGAATATTATGAGGTGTGAGCCAGGTAAGATTTTTCCGGTCTGCCACTACAGGCAGTTTTTTGCGTAGCCCGATCAGGCGCTGCGTAGCTGTGAATATTTTTTCTTCAACCGAACCTTTTTCTTCGAGCCGTTTATTTTTCTCCCAATTGATTTCAGGTCTATGCATCCAGCGATTGTCATAGCTTTTTGTTATATCATCCAAATAAGAATAATCATTTGTATAGCCAATTTCATCGCCGTAGAAAAGCATAGGAAACCCGCCGATAAAGCAGCTTTGGGCCTGCATTAATAGGATCTTCCTGATAGACAATTCAATTTCATAGGGATTCTGATTGTTCAGGGCTTTTTCCAATCCACATAAAGAAGCCAGCGACCCACTTATGCGTGCATCCTGTGTTTTCGGATGCACTGAAAACAAAGCGCCGGATGCCGGTGAACCCGGATAAGCGCCTGAATAATAATCCTTCAAAAACTTTCGGTGCTCATAAGCACTGAAACCTGCTCCTGCGATCATAGAATCATCATATCCCAGGCCAATATCATCATGCCCACGCGTATAGGTGATCCAGGATGTGCCGAATGGTTTTTGCAGGAGTTCCTGCTGTGCTGCGAGCATCACCCTTGTATCGCCTGTTGCCAATGCATCCCACTGCAAGGCCATTTGTGTGGCATTGTAAGCCAAATCGCATTCCTTCCGGATATAGTCACCTTCACCAAAATATTTCATAATCTCCTTAGGCGCTACAATGGCTTCACCTAATAATGCCATTCCGGGTGTGGCTATCTGTACACATTGTTTGATTAACCTTAAAATAGTATGTGCCTCTGGCAGGTTCTGCGAAGCAGTACCCAATTGTTTCCAGATAAAAGCTGGCGCATCAATACGCAGGATATCTACACCGAGGTTGGCATAAAAAAAAATGGTGTCCAGCATGGCATTGAATACTGCCGGGTTGGTATAATTCAGGTCCCATTGGTAATCATGAAATACGGTCATCACCCATTTATTGCATTCTTGTATGTACGTAAAATTGCCGGGTGAATTTTCGGGGAATATATCGGGCATGGTTTGATCGAAGCGGTCGGGTAAGTACCTGTTGTCGTACATGTAATAATAATCCTGGTAAACCGCATCGCCTTTTTTGGCTTTTTCTGCCCATTCATGATGATGAGAAGTATGGTTCAATACAATATCCAGCATCAGGTACATGTTTTTATCATGCATTTGACTTTGTAAACGCTGCAGTTCAGCCAATGTGCCGAAACGTTTATCTACGTTCCTGAAATCTGATACTGCATATCCACCATCACTTTCCCCCTCCGGGCTTTCAAAAACTGGCAGCAGGTGTAAACAATTCACTCCGAGTTTGGTAAAATAATCCAGTTTGCCGGGCAGGTTTTGCAGGTTGCCGCAGAACCGGTCAACATATAAACTCATCCCAACAATTTCATTACTCAGGAACCAATGGCCATTTTTCTCTTTAACTGCATCCTGTTTTACCAAACGGGTAGTCCTTTCCTTATATGCTTTGATAATGGTTTGAAGTAATTCATCAAATCCCGTTTCGCTCTGAGAGTGTTTGCCATACAACGCTGTATACAAATTCTGGAGAGCAGATGCATTGGCCATCAACCTGGCAAAGAAGTGTTTGTCTTTTCCACCCGTCTGCAATTGATGCCGGGTACAAGCCTCGTTAATACGGGTATGCATTTGAAAATCGTCTACACTTTTTATTTTGCTCACTGAAATATCTGGTTATTCAAATGTTTAAAAGCTTCCATAGCCCCCAGGTACTCGCAGGTACGTGCCCCGGCTTTATTGGCATTGGCAACGATTTTCTTCCATTGATCCAGTGACAGAGAATGGATATCCGTTAAGCTTTTATCAATAAGCTGGTATAAAAGAGCGCCCACAAATGCATCGCCTGCGCCGGTGGTGTCAATGGGTATCACGGGAATACTGGGAATAATGTTTGTGGTTTGATTAAAGCCGAGCATCGTTCCCTCTTTCCCCAATGTAATTGCGAATACGGCAGTTGTTCTTTCTAATAATACAGTTGCTGCATCTGCCACGGTATTGGCGCCTGTAATCAGCATAGCCTCTTCATCGCTTAGTTTAAAAAAATGGCAGACCGATAAAAAATTCCAGGATTGATCAATAAAAGTCTGGGTATCGTTCCTGAAAAGCAGGTGGCGGTAATTTGGGTCAAAACTGATGAGTATATTTTTCTGTAACGCTTTCTGTAACAGGCTCTGGTATGCCGCCTGCAAAGGCCCCGGCAAAAAACCGGTAGCGGAACCAAAATGAATAATAGTTACTCCGTCTAGGTCTATTGCATCCACTTCTTCGCGGGTGAGTTCACCATCTGCGCCCCGGTTAAATACAAAATCCCGTTCACCATCCTCCATTAATGATACGAAAGCGAAAGTGGTAAAATGTGTATCGCTCTGTATCATCCAGCGGGTAGCTACCCCAAACTCCTGCATTACATTGATCAGTTGCTTGCCAAACGGGTCGTTACCCACTTTAGCGGCCAGTTCCACCATACCGCCCAATGCTGCAATAGCCGCTGCTACATTGGTTGGCGCCCCACCGGGTTTTGATAAAAAATTCTTTCCTTCAGAAAGCGGCTTGCCCTTATCAATACAGATCATATCGATCAATGCTTCACCTATACATAAAATTTTCATAGTTCATCCTCCCCCTGAAGGGAGCTTTAATTTTTGAAATTAGTATTTTTACCCCCTATTCCCTGATAGGAATATTTTCTAATTCTTCCTTCATTGGATTAGGGGATTTTATCAGCATCGTTGCCCCACATGCTATCAATAACAATACTCCGCCAAAGCTGATGGCCTTACCAGGGTCATTGTCTAAAAAATGATTCAGTATATAACCAAAAGTTGTGGTCTGCAGGATCATGGGTATTACGATCATCATATTTATAATGCCCATATACACGCCATATCTTTCTTTAGGTATATCATTCACAACCATTAAATAAGGCACACCCATCATACTGGCCCAGGCAATTCCGAAACCCGTCATAGGCGCAAATAAAAGATACTTATTTTCTATATGCGGAAAGATGAGCAATCCTATTCCAGCCATTAATAAGCAGGAGATATGGACGGCTTTCGGACTGTATTTTTTAGCCAGCCAAACCAGGCCGAAGGCGGATAAGAACGTGATCACATTATACCAACCGTTTACGAGTCCGGTCCAGCCTACCGCTTCTTCATATAATGCGGGATCTTTGGCAGGGGTAGTTTTCCAGACAGACTGTGCAATGCTTTTGGAAGCGTTTTGCCAGTAACAGAATAATGCATACCACTGAAACAGATATACCAGCGCCAGTTGCCACATTACTTTGGGCATGTCTTTAATGGCATGTGCTATCTCGGTAAACGGGCCGAATACACTACGCTTATTAGCTTTCAGCGCTGCCAGCTCTTCGGGTGTAGGCGGAATTTCGGGTGTTTTATAAATGGACCATAATACAGATGAAATAGAGCAGACAGAACCCAGGAAAAAGGAAGCAAATACCCAATATGGTATCTGTCCATGTGCCTGTTTAAGGAAGCTGACTTTTTGGAAAACGAACAATGAAATATTAGCAAGCGTGATTCCTAAGCCTGTAAAAAAACTTTGCGTTAAAAAACCGGTGGCCAGTTGTGAAGAAGGAAGTTTGTCGGCTATAAGCGCCCGGTAAGGTTCCATGGCCGTATTATTGGCAGCATCTAATATCCACAATAGTCCGCCTGCCATCCATAAACTACTGCTGAATGGGTAAATGAAGAGACATAAGCTGCAAAATACGGCCCCAATAAAAAAATAGGGTTTGCGCCGTCCAAAACGGGGGTGCCAGGTTTTATCGCTGAGTGCGCCAATGATGGGTTGAATCAATAAACCCGTCATCGGCCCTGCCAAATTAAGCAGGGGTATCTGATCGGGCTGGGCTCCTAAAAAATCATAGATCGGGTTAACTGCGCTTTGCTGGAGGCCAAAACTATATTGAATTCCAAAGAATCCCACATTCATATTGATAATCTGGACGAAACTTAGACGGGGCTTAAATAAGGACATAGCAATGGGTTGGTTAGCAGTTGCTAAAAATAAGGATTAGATTCTGATAAAAAGCGTGGTTTAATGGTATATAGTCGATTCAGGCTGAGTTGGCAACGTTACCGGGAACGATTGCGTAGAAAAAAAATCATTTTCCCTTTATCTATTGTGTTTATAAGTGTAGAATTGGGTAGATATGATAGACGCAAATGCCCCCCGGTAAGGAGAAGGTGTAGTACGAATATTTTTTTGCTGAATAAATAATGGTAATACGCTATTTTAGTAAACTGATAAAACTGATTATTATGAAATATCTATATGTAGTTTTGCTGTCGATTTTTTTCTCATTTTCATCCATTGCGCAATCTAAAAATGAGAAAGCGGTTGCCGCCGCAGTGGAAAAATTGCGCAAAGCTATGATTGACGGCGATGGGGCAGCGCTGGAAAGTGTTGCAGCCGAAAACCTCAGCTATGGCCATTCCGGTGGTTCAGTAGAAAATAAAGCAGCATTCGTTGAACATATCGCCGGCGGCAAATCTGATTTTGTTACCATCGAACTTTCTGAACAGACTATCTCTGTGAATGATAAGGTTGCCGTTGTCCGGCACACACTTAACGCAGCTACCAATGATAATAATAAACCCGGCATAGTAAAATTGAAAGTACTGCTCGTTTGGCATAAAGAAAAAGGAGAGTGGAGGTTATGGGCGAGACAGGCAGTGAAACTTACTTAGTTAGATAAATTGTTGCATTGTTTAATGGCTAAATTGTTGAGCCTGTTCAACATTATAGCAGTTTAGCAATTCAATAAGGTATCCATTCAATAATTATTCTTTTACAGATTTTGCCACCACAGTTTTTTATAAGAGAATCGTCTGCAACAAAAAAGTAAAACGTAAAGTAGAATTCAATTTTGGCGCTTCCCCATCATCACTTGAATGTAAGTAAGTTACTATGAAGAAATATATCCGGTTATCGATACTTGTTGCAGGACTGTTACCCGTAGCGCTCATTGCCCAGCCGCCATCATGGGCAGAAAAAATGGCCGGTACAGTAATGACCATCTGGAAAGATTCATTATCAATGGA
>JBKJPR010000396.1:0-3354 GCA_046594275.1 Sediminibacterium sp. | reverse complement strand
TGGGAGATACTGGAAAACTATACGCTGCGTTTATTTGCCCGGGGAAAAGAAATTGCCGCCAAACAGGGATTGATCCTGGCAGATACCAAATACGAGTTCGGTAAGATCGGCGATACTGTTTACCTGATGGATGAAGTGCATACGCCCGACTCGTCCCGGTATTTTTATGCGGACGGTTTTGAAGAAAGACAGGCCAAAAAAGAAAAACAAAAACAATTGAGTAAGGAATTTGTAAGGGAATGGCTGATTGAGAATAATTTTATGGGCAAGGAAGGACAAACTGTACCGGCCATGTCTGATGAATGGATTGATACGATCAGTAAAAGATACATTGAACTGTTTGAAAAAGTGACGGGGCGGAGTTTCGTTCCGGAAAAACTGGATGATGCAGCCATTGAACAGCTCGTAAAAGAGGCGCTCGTAAGAATACAAGCGGTTTAGCAGAAATGGGTCCCTGTTTTCATTAATTTTAAACTGCCCCCTTTGCTGTTAAGTCTTCGTGGTTCAGAATAAGAGAACCACGAAAACTTAAATACAAAGAATTACAAAGACCAAATAACACGAACCTGCTGTTAATACCAAATAGAATTATTGTTACCCTAATGCTATGTGAGTGGTGAATAGTCAATGTAGGCAGGATTGAGTACTCACTACTCACTACTCACCAACTCACCACTCACCACTCACCACTCACCACTCGCCACTCACAATTAAAGTATGATTTTAAAGACTATCTGGTATAACTTACCTCAAACAGTTTTAAAAAGTACTCCTCAACGCAATCATAAAATTTCTGCCCGCCGCTGAAAAACCGGAAGCAAAATTCCGGTAGTTACGGTCAAGTATATTTTCAACAGCTACCTGCAACTGGATATACTTACTGACACTAACTTCCCCTTTCAGGTTCAAAGTAAGCCAGGATGGCATTCCATCGGCAGTGGCGTATTGCTGGTTGTCTTCTCCATCTGCATTGTAATCCTGTATCTTTTTCCAGCCATTATACAGGGCAGAGAATTCCATATTAAATGATTTATTACGATACTGCAGGCTGGTTTTGCCGAATACGGGAGGTACATGATCCATCGGTTTTTCTGATACCTGTCGTTGTACAATTGCATACGCACCATTTGGCTGCTTTTGGTAAACATTATGCTGGGTATTTGGTGGCGTTTTATACCTTCCATACGTATAGGATAGAGTGTTTAACGCAGCAAAATGTTCATTTGCTTTTACAGAAACCGAAACGCTTCCGCCGTATAAAAAAGCTTTATTCCTGTTCTGGCTTGCATATACCGCAGAAACCGTTCCGTTATAATTAATGGAATCGGCGCCATTTAATTGAAAAGGCGCTGCTACAATCGCGTTTCTCATCAGCGTATAAAATCCATTGAGTTCAAGTGTAAGGCCACTACCCATTTCCTGAGTAAGACCAAGGTCAAAATTATACGTGTATTCAGGCTTCAGTCCAGGGTTGGGAACGATTACCTGCCTGGCTGCCGTATTCGATTCAAATATCTTTGCCAGGTCATCAATATTGGGGGATCGGGAACCGGAAGCAATTCCGGCTTTGATTCTTGTTTTCTGAGAAGCTGTATACACCAATCCCAGGTTACCCGTAATGGCCAGATTATTCTGCCGTGCATCTGTTACAGGCAGATTAAAAAATGTATTGTCTGCAATGGTGGAATGCAGGCTCGTATATTGCAGTCGTATACCGTCATTCAATACCCATTTCTCCCCGTGTAATTTATAAATATGCTGGGCATACACAGCTCCATAATTCATGGTATTCTTTCCATTCGAATAACGGCTGTCCAGCTTACTAACTGCCCCTGTCTGCAGATTAGTTCTGTCTGCAACAGATTTCACGTCATTGAATTGTGCATCTGCGCCCACACTTACTGAATGATTCCCGATATTTTTCCTGAAATCAGCTATTGCACCCCAAACTTTTACTTGCTCCCGCCGACTGTCAAAACGGTCATAACGCCTGAATTCCCTTGTCTGGCGGCTTTCTTCAATATCCTGGTAACTAAGGGTAATTTTGATCTCGTTAAAAAAGCCTGATAGCTGGCTTGCATTAAATGTATACCCAAAAAGATTTCTTTTTTGCGGGCCATAATACCATTCCGCGAAACGCAGGGTTCCGTTCCTGATATCCTGCAACCTATCGTACCTGGGTACATTACTGCTGTTGGAAAGCTGTATGTTGAGCAAGTGGGAAATGTGTTCATCCTGCTTCAGCAATATTTTCTGCATAAAATCCCATTGCTTGTATCCGGAATATTTCTGTACCCTGTCATCCTCATTCTGAACCACAGAGTCTACAAAAGAATGATTGATATTAGTGACATACTGCGATCGTCGGCCAAAATTTGGGTACTTATCCGGGTAATGGCTGCCCATTTTCATATCGCCGAAATCGCTGTGGGTAAACGAAGAAAGGAAGGCTATTTTTTTGAAACCGAAATTGAGATCTACATGTTCTGTTTTTTCATTGTTTACAGAACTGTAGCGAGCCAGGATATTTCCTGAGACCTGAAAATTTTTCTCGGACAGAACCGGGTTTTTTGTAATCATGTGGATCATTCCACCCAATGCATCACTGCCATACAGCGTGGAAGAAGGGCCATATAATATTTCCAGCCGTTCCAGCATATTCTGATCAACCGTTATCACATTTTGCAGGTGCCCGGAACGGTATACCGCGTTATTCATCCGTATCCCGTCAATAACCAGTAATAGCCTGCTGGCTTCAAATCCACGAATAACGGGACTACTGCCCCCTTGCTGGCTTTTTTGAACAAATATATTCCCAGTGCCAAGCAAAAGATCTCCGGTATTCTGCGCATTTGCGCGTGCAATATAACTGCGGGTGAGGACTTCGATCTTTTGTGCTACATTCTTTTTATTGACTGCGAACTTGCTTCCTGAAACCACTACCTCTTCCAGGTAAGCAGTATCGTTCTGCGCATAGGAGAAATTAATAATACAACAACAAAAAATACCATATAGAAAACATTTCATATATTAAAATTATTAACAGGACTATTTGCCATAAATAAAAAAGGGGATACACATGCAGAACCCGTACCCCATGATGCATGGTAATACAGATACAATAAAATAGCAGCTTCTACCAGGAAGCTGACGCTGAAAAATTTAATTTCAGCAGCGGGGAGGGGGTGTACTTACTTCAGGATCTACGGGTAAAAAGTTTTCATCACAAAAACTTATATATTGCTGCGTTACCTGTTGGAAAAAAAATGAGATTTCGATATCGGTTTTACAAAATGTAGAAAATTTGATAACTGAGAAGTGAGAATCCTGCGGGGTTTTGCGACTGGTGCGATG
>JBKJPR010000160.1:0-2843 GCA_046594275.1 Sediminibacterium sp. | reverse complement strand
CAAACCTTGCCCTATTGGCAGATTTTCCTATTTTCGACCTCTTGAAAATGTGTCTGACATGAATACAGAAGCGGTGAAATAGCGGTACAGAACTTTTCAAACATAAATGACCCCCATGAAAGCGATTATCCCGGTGGCCGGTGCAGGAACCAAACTGAGGCCACATACCTATACACAGCCCAAGGCTTTGATCCCGATTGCAGGTAAGACTATCCTGAGTTTTATCGTGGATCAATTGCGTGAAGCGGGCATCACCGAGTTTATTTTTATTGTAGGGTACCTCGGTGAAAAGATCCAGGACTATGTAAAACAGACCTACCCGGACCTGACTACCCATTTTGTTTTCCAGAATGAACGCCAGGGTACGGGTCATGCGATTGAACTGACCAGGAATATTGTTGGCGAGGATGAAGTATTTGTTGCACTTGGCGATACCATTTGCGAATACGATGTAAAGGAAGTAGTAAACAGCCCCTACAGCATGCTTGGTATTAAAAAAGTGGATGACCCCCGCAATTTTGGCGTTGCATCTATTAATGAAGATGGCTTTATAGACCAGGTTGTAGAAAAGCCGGCGATACCCAAAAGTAATATGGCGCTGGTGGGTTTATACAAGATTAAAGAAACCCATTTCCTGTTTGAATGCCTGCATCATTTATTTGCAGAAGATATAAGAACCTTTGGCGAATATAATCTTACTGATGCGTTAGACTGTATGATTAAACGGGGCGCTAAGTTTCAGGCTTTCAAAGTAAAGCACTGGTTTGATTGCGGCAAAAAAGAAACCCTGCTCGAAAGCAATGCCACTTTACTGAAAAAATTTGGCGGTAACATTGCGGATATACATGATTTTAAGGATACAATTATTATCCCGCCGGTGAGTATTGCCCCCGGTTGCGATATCTCTAATTCCATCATCGGCCCGCATGTGGCTATTGGCGCCAATACATCTATCAAACATTCCATTGTACGCGACAGTATCATTGGTTCCTATACCAATCTTTATGAAGTGGTACTTGACAATTCGCTAATTGGCAGCGATGCTTCTGTAAAAGGATTGAGCCGCAGTTTGAATATCGGGGATAATACGGAGATAGATTTTGGGTAAATTATGGAGATAGCTTACGAATTTCTTGTGGATTTTTATAATGATGAAATAATCCCAATACAATTATTTCTTTTGTCTGTTCTTTTATTCGATAAACTAATTTGTAGGGGAAGTTCTGGAGGTTTATGCGCCTGAGTGTTTGATTCAGATTGAAGTAATGATGGGGGTTATTTTCTATTTTGTTTAGCGCAATAATTAGTTCTGATTCAAATTTTTCTCCTAATTCAAAGAAAATTGAATCATAATAAGAAAGGGCTTCTTCGATATCGGGTATAATCCGATTATCCTTTTTTAAATGATAAGCCATTCCTTCTTTCCTTTAAATAAGCTACTAATTGTTCTTTTGAAATGAACCTGGCTTTACCAGATTCAATTTCATGGTTGCGTTTGTTTACTTCCTGCCATTGTTCCGGTGTTAATTCATCTTCGCGTAAGATAGTATCCTCTTTCAGATCATCCTGTAAGGCATAATAGAGCTCTTTTTTCTCTTCAAGCGGAAGCTTTAGCGCCTCATCAATAATTTTGAGCATTTTTTTCTTAAAATTACCAATTAATATTGATTTTTTATATTGCAGATATGACTAACCCGAACCGCATTACAACATTGTTCAACATCCGATACCCCATCATCCAGGCCGGTATGGTCTGGGCCAGCGGCTGGAAATTAGCCAGCGCCGTAAGTAATGCCGGTGGATTGGGACTGATTGGCGCGGGCAGTATGTACCCTGTAGTGTTGCGGGAGCATATCCGGCAATGTAAATCAGCAACCGACAAACCTTTTGGTGTGAATGTGCCTTTGATGTATCCTGCTGTTGAAGAACTGATGAAGATAATAGTGGAAGAAAAGGTTCCCATTGTTTTTACCAGTGCTGGTAATCCCAAACTTTGGACAGGCTATTTAAAAGAAAAAGGACTCAAAGTGGTTCATGTGGTAAGTAGCGGAAAATTTGCGAAGAAAGCGGAAGAGGCAGGCTGTGATGCAGTGGTTGCGGAAGGGTTTGAAGCAGGCGGGCATAATGGTCGCGAAGAAACTACATCCATGGTATTGATTCCCTTAGTTAGAGAAGCCATCAGCATTCCCCTGATTGCTGCCGGAGGAATTGCCACTGGTCGGCAGATGCTGGCAGCCATAGTACTTGGCGCAGATGGTGTTCAGGTCGGTAGCCGTTTTGTATGCACGCCCGAAGCCTCCTCACATATGGCTTTCAAAAACGCAGTGATCAATGCAGCAGAAGGGGATACGATGTTAAGCATGAAAAAACTCATGCCTGTGCGTTTATTGAAGAATCATTTTTTTAATGAAGTCCGCGAAGCAGAGACCCGTGGCGCCGGGGAAGAAGAAATGAAACAATTATTAGGGCGGGGCCGCGCCAAAAAAGGAATGTTCGAAGGCGAACTCGAAGAAGGCGAACTCGAAATAGGCCAGGTAAGCGCTTTGATTAAAGACATTAAACCGGCGGCCGATGTGGTAAAAGAAATTTGGGATGGGTATCGGGAAGCGTTGCTTCAGTTAGGAGTTAGGAGTTAGGAGTCTGAAATGGATTTTTATTCTTACCTACTCCAAACTCCAGACTCCAAACTCCAGACTATTTTTATCCGCGGTTATTATTTGTGAAAGTAAATAGCATCCGCCTGTGCGGTACAGGTAACCACCAGGTCGTTGATACAGACATGCTCCGGTAGGGTGGCACAATAAAAAGCAATATCCGCAATATCTTCTGCATGTAACGGCGTA
>JBKJPR010000027.1:0-2733 GCA_046594275.1 Sediminibacterium sp. | reverse complement strand
CAATGGTCAATGGTCAATGGTCAATGGTCAATGGTCAATGGTCAATGGTCAATGGTCAATGGTCAATGGTCAATGGTCAATGATGATTTGGCATTTGTAAAGGTATGTAATCCTAAGGCTAATGGCTTTCTTCATTGAGCTGCCCGCCCCATAGGGGCCAAAGCTCTGTAGCTAAAATAATGTAGATGAACCAATGCATGCCCCGGTAGGGGCTACCCTTCGGGGTGTCAGGCTTTTAACCTTCCATTTGTTGGAAGATGTATCGATCATCATAATCAATCGCGAAAGTTTTTAGCATTTGCCTGTATTCTTCGAGGAATTCCTGTTTTCTATGGTGTTCCTGCTGATGGGCTATATATTTTGCAACCCTGTCTATTTGTGACCTTGAATAACTGAATGCACCATACCCGTTTTGCCAACTGAATTTCTGTTCGGTTAATTTTTCTTTATTGATCCATTCTGAAGAATCGCCTTTCACCATTTGCATTATGTTTGAAATGGATTGTGCCGGATTTAATCCAATCAGTATATGAATATGGTCGGGCATATTATTGATGGCGATCATGGTATGGGCATTATTTTGCACGATGGCGGCAATATATAAACGTAGGCGTTTATCCCATGCGGGATCCAACATTGCCTTTCTGTATTTTACCGCGAATACAAATTGAATGTATAATTGGGTGTAGGTGTTGGGCATTTTTTTTAACACCAAAATATTCTAAAATCCCATGGGTAGCCCCTACCGGGGCAATGTATTAATACTCCGTATTTATTCGGGGCTACAAAGCTATTGTCCCTACCGGGACATATTTTGCTATTTCCACGGGGGGAATTGATCTTTAGAAATACAAATGATTGTTCTATGCCTGCCCCTGCAGGGGTTGACGCTCTGTATCTTGGCGAGCAGCAAAGTGAGGCCTGTCATGCCCGGCAGGGGCTACCCATCGGGTGATATGATTAACTGAGTAATATCCATGAAAAAAGGTTACAATTACCCTCATCAACTAATACCCATACTTCTGCTTCCATCGCTCTTTTAAAAATTTTCGCAATTCATTTTCCCTGGCATTATTCCCTGGGTTATAGAAAGAGGTACCGGCGATTTTGTCGGGTAAATATTCCTGTTCAAGGAAATTTCCTTCGCCTTCGTGGGAGTATTGGTAGCCTTTTCCATAATTCATATCCTTCATCAGCTTTGTAGGGGCATTGCGGATATGGAGGGGTACGGGTAGGTCTCCATGCTGCTGTACCGCCTGGAGTGCGGCGCCAATGGCTGCATAAGAAGCATTGCTCTTGGCGGATGAGGCAAGATAAGTAGCGCATTGCGACAGGATGATGCGGCTTTCGGGATAACCTATTTTGTTTACGGCTTCGAATGTAGCATTGGCCAGCAGCAAAGCATTGGGATTGGCATTCCCTATATCTTCACTTGCGAAAATCAGCATGCGGCGGGCAATGAATTTGACATCTTCGCCGCCCTCAACCATTCTTGCGAGCCAATATACAGCCCCATTAGGATCGCTGCCGCGCATGCTTTTGATAAAAGCAGAGATGATATCATAATGTTGTTCCCCCTGTTTATCGTAGAGCGCTACTTTTTTTTGAGCAATCTCCATAACATACTCATCCGTTATATCGATCTCGTCATTGGATCCTTTCTTGCCGGTAGAAGCCGGTTTATTCGTTATGACCAATTCAAGCAGGTTCAACAATTTCCGGGCATCTCCACCGGAGATATTGATAAGCGCTTCGATTTCTTTTAATACGATCTTAGATTTATTCAGGATGATATCTTTCTCTATGGCCTGTTTCAAAAGTTTGATCATGTCTTCTTTTTGTAAAGTCCTCAGCACGTATACCTGGCAACGGCTGAGTAAGGCGCTGTTCACTTCAAAGGAAGGATTTTCAGTGGTGGCGCCGATTAGGGTTACAGTGCCTTTTTCAACAGCTCCCAGCAATGCATCCTGCTGGCCTTTGTTGAAACGGTGTATCTCATCAATAAATAAAATGGTGCCGGGTTGCTGTTTGGCCTGCTCGATCACTTCCCGCACTTCTTTTACACCGCTGCTGATGGCGCTTAGTTGGAAATAGGGTGACTGTAAAGTATGGGCAATGATATTGGCAATCGTAGTCTTGCCTACGCCCGGCGGCCCCCACAATATCATGGACGGAACCTTGCCTTGTTCTATGGAGGTCCGCAGTATGCTTCCTTTACCGGTGAGGTGTTCCTGGCCCACCAAGTCATCAAGGGTTACCGGGCGCATTCTTTCTGCCAAGGGAATATTGCTGTTCACAACTGTAAATTACTGAAAAATAAGGGGCTTGTTTGTTCCGGTTAAGAAAAGTTTGTCAGGATACAGGCTCATCAAAAAGATGCCTGTATTGTTTCATCATTCGGAAATTAAGGAAGATATGGGCCAGTAAGATAATGCTCAGGAAGAACATAAAATAAGCCGCCAGTTTCATGATACTGAGAAAGAGTTCAATATTTAACATGGGTGGAACATTAACCTGTGCTTCCAGCACCTGGGTAAGGTATTGACGCAGGGTTACTTCATTGGTAAAGAACATACTGAGGGCATTCATTAAAAACATAATACCCATAAAAGAAGATACAAAGGCATTTACACGTATCCAATCCCTTAATGACTGTTTTAAGGGCCTGCCGGTATCAATTCCTTTGGTGAGAAACTGCAGGCTGGTAAAACTATAGATAACAAATGCGGCCAG
>JBKJPR010000441.1:0-5001 GCA_046594275.1 Sediminibacterium sp. | reverse complement strand
TGCACATTCAGGAAATTCACAAAGATGCCCTGGGCCGTTTCCGGGCGCAGGTAAATAGTGTCTGCATCTTCTGCCACTGAACCCAATTGCGTGGAGAACATCAGGTTAAACTGGCGTATCTCAGTCCAGTTAGCGGTACCGCTTACACTGCAAACAATTTTATTATCAACGATCAATTGACTTAGTCCCGGAAAATCATCTGCGGCTAACAGCGTATCCATCGTTAACAGCAGAGCATCTGCTTCTTTACCCCCTAGTTCTCCTTTTTCTCTCAATTGATCGGCTTTTGCCTCGAGCAAATGATCAACCCGGTAACGTTTATTGCTATCCCGGTTATCAATCATCGGATCGCTGAAATTATCCACGTGGCCGCTGGCTTTCCAGGTGGTGGGATGCATAAAGATAGCAGCATCTATACCCACGATGTTCTCGTGCAGTTGTGTCATGCTTTTCCACCAGTAATCACGGATATTCTTTTTGAGTTCGCTGCCATAAGGTCCATAATCGTATACGGCGCTGAGGCCATCATAGATCTCACTACTTGGAAACACAAAGCCATATTCTTTGGCGTGCGAAATAATTGCCTGGAACCGGTTATCGGGTTGTATGCTCATAGCGGCGGCAAAAATATGGTTTTACCCTTGCTCTGCGAAACCCGATGAGGCCCCTTTTCGGCGTAATCGCTTAATTTTGATGCATTCATCCAATAATTGGCCGCCATTGCGATAAAAAAATTAGTTTTATTGCCATTTAAAACACTGACAACATGCTTAGAAAATTATTACTGATTGTACTATTTGGCCCCCTGCTTATACAGGCACAGCCAACCACAGATTACCCTAATGATTACCTCTCCCCGGCTTTTCATGCGGGCCGGAGAGCTGCTTTCAGGGATATGATGCCGGCGAATTCTGTGGGTATATTTTTTGCTTCGCAGGTAAGAACCCGAAATAATGACGTGGAGTACCTCTATGCGCAAAGCAAGAACTTCTATTATTTAACGGGTTTGGAAGAACCTAATTCGTTATTACTCCTCTTTAAAGAACCGGTAACCATTCTTGACAAAACAGGTACTGAATTCATTTTCGTACAGCCCCGAAATCCCCTAAGGGAAATGTGGACGGGTAAAATACTGGGTGCAGAGGGTGTAAAAGAAAAATATAAGATCGATAATGTATTCACCCACGATAGGTTCACTGCCAGCACATTCGACCTCGGCAAACTGGATTCTGTACTAACCGCTTTCAGAAATGAAGATATTTTTTCAAAGTACAAACGTAGTCCCGACCCATTGAGCAGGATGGCGGATATAACGGATAGCCTGATCACATACCATAAAAAACCTATTGCCACCCGCACTACGCAGTTCATCTTACAAAAACTAAGGGGTATCAAACAACCCGAGGAGATTGCCCTCATGGAAAAAGTGGTGACAATGAGTGTGCAGGGACATAATGAGGTGATGAAAGCAACGAGGCCGGGCATGACCGAATACCAGGCCCAGGCCATCATGGAATATTTCTTCAAAAAGAACGGATCAGAATTTGTAGGATATCCCAGTATCAACGGATCCGGGGAAAATGCCTGTATCCTTCATTACGTAACCAATCAGAAGCTGATGAAAGACGGCGATCTTTTATTGAGTGATTGTGCCGCCGAATACCATGGCTATAGCGCGGATGTGACAAGGACCATCCCTGTTAACGGAAAATTCTCACCTGCACAAAAGATCATTTACGAGTTGGTTCTGGAAGCGCAGGATTCAGCCTTTCTTAAATGCAAGCCGGGTATTCTTTACACCGAACCGCATGCTGCCGCTGCACGGGTTATTGCGCGTGGCCTTCAGAAACTAGGCATCACTGCTAACGCTGCAGAATCCAGGATTTATTTTCCACACGGCACTTCGCATCATTTAGGCCTCGATGTACATGATATGGGCAGCAGGGGGCCATTGGAAGAAGGCGCTTTATTTACAGTTGAACCCGGTATTTATATACCGCCGGGAAGTAAATGCGATCCGAAATGGTGGAGCATCGGGGTACGTATTGAAGATGATATACTGATCACCAAAACCGGTTACCGGAATTTGTCGGCAGGCTCTCCGAGAACAGTTGTTGAAATAGAAAAAATGGCAAAGCAAAAAAGTATATTCAAATAGATATACACAGTATCAGATAGAAGCCGCCTGATAAGGAGTTATGTTTCGTTTAAAATAACTTAGCGTAGTAGCACAAATACTTCTTCCGCTGTGTTTCGCTGTGTCGTTGTGCTTCTGTGGTTCAAAAAATAACCACAACGTCACAGCGACAGGGAGGTTCGCAGAGTATTCCTTAAAGGAGTTCGGTTAAGTACCCTCGCCTTCGGGTTTTTTAGGTTCTTCCACGCTGACAGAAGTATTGGTCAGCACAGGTTTATCCTGTACCTGCAGGGATGCTTTATTTTCGAGTTCGATCTCCTGTATCCAAACCGCATAATCATTCGGAAAAATATTCCGTCCCCGTCGTAAGGTATAGGTCCTGGTAAAAGAGGCGCCGAAATACAATATCATAGCAGAATAATAGACCCAGAGCAGAATGATCACTACCGAACCCGCTGCGCCATATGTGGTGCTGATTTGTGTTTTTCCCAGGTAGTAACTGATGGCAAACTTCCCAAACATGAATAAGGTAGCGGTTGTAAAAGATCCAATGATCACATCACGCCATTGGATACGGGCATCAGGCAACACCTTGAAGATGATGGCGAATAATGCGCTGATCGTAACAAAAGTGATGAAGATATTGATACCATACGCCAGGTAAACAGCTATTCCGGGAAACAATCTTATTAATTGCTGTCCTACCAGGTCTAACAGCGAATTTATAATCAATGAAACCAACAGGATAAAGCCGAGGCTTACCACCATTGAAAAACTGAGCACCCTGTTTATAATCAATTTAAGCCATCCTTTTTTGGGTTTGGCTTTCAGGCGCCAAATTTGGTTTATGGAATCCTGTATCTCGGCAAATACACCGGTAGCCGCAAAAATAAGGGCACAGATACCAATAACGGAGGCCCAGCTTATATCTCTTGAAATAGTTGCATTCCTGATGATCTGTTCAATCTGCAAAGCCGCATCTACCCCGATAAAACCCTGGATATGCTGGAAAATAGTTCCTTCTATGGCATCCCTTCCGTAAAATATATCGCAGAGACTGATGATCACGATCAGCATGGGGGCAATGGAGAAAACGGTATAATAAGCCAAAGCAGCGCTCATGCGGAAAGCCTTGTTATCACTGAAATCATTGAACGATTCCTTGAGTATCGGCCACATATTTTTAACATGCCATTTCATAGTCTGCATTTATCTTCTTTCATATGCTTATTGCAATTTTTTATTCTCTTTGTGCCTTGTTGCATCCCGGAAACTTTTTTTCGCAAAATTCTTTTCCAGGGCTGCTGTCAAATCTACACCTGTTTGGTTAGCCATGCAGAGCAATACCCAAAAAACATCAGCCATCTCATCTGCTATTTCTTTGTTTTTATCTGAATCCGTAAAAGATTGTTCCCCATAGGTACGAACCATTAGCCGGCTCAGTTCGCCTACTTCTTCCATTAATATACCCAGGTTGGTCAACTCATTAAAATATCGTACCCCTGTTGTTTTGATCCAGCCATCTACCTGTTGTTGTGCCTGTTCAATAGTCATAATAATTGTTTTATTGTAAGCCGATACCGGAATGAAGCAGTTTTATACGCATCACCGTTGCAACCGACTCAGCTCTTTGCTTTATCATTTCAGCGTTAGTGCCTTCATACATTTCATTAACAGTTTGTGTAAACAGCAACACCCAGCGTGTAAAATGCGCTTCTCTGAAAGCGGATAGCTGGTGAATATGCTGGTGTACCTGTAACACATTGCCTTTGTATTGTGCTTTTCCAAATACAACAGTTTCCCAGAAATCTACAATAAGCGGCATATGCGTTTCCATATTCAGGGGCGCCACTTCTGTAAAGAAATAACCGATTGTATCATCTGTTAGAGCCTTTTTGTAAAAGGATTCCATGAGATGCGAGATATCTTCCCTGCTGGCAATATCGTTCTTCATTCCTGTTATTTTTTTACCGCTGAGACGGGGAGGCGCAGAGACAAAACAGCATAAACCTCTGCGCCTCCGCGTCTCCTGCGGTAATCATTTACTCGCGATTCTTAGAGTCTATCACAATCGTAACCGGTCCGTTGTTCAACAACCGTACTTGCATATCCGCCCCAAATATCCCCGTTTGTACTTTTTTACCAATATCTGCTTCCAGTTGTTGTTTCATTTTTTCATACATCGGTATGGCAATATCGGGTTTAGAAGCATTACTATAAGATGGACGGTTCCCTTTTTTGGTATTGGCATGCAAGGTAAACTGACTGACCAGCAATATATCGCCACCTACCTCTTTCACACTCAGGTTCATCACCCCACCATTGTCGTTAAAAATACGAAGGTTCACGATCTTGCTGCTGAGCCAGTTAATATCCTCATCAGTATCCGCATCCTCAATACCCAATAATACCAGCAGGCCCGCTCCAATGGCGCCCGTTATAGCTCCTTCAACCACTACAGAAGCTTCGCTGGCTCTTTGAATAACAATTCTCATACTCTCTTAACAGTTTTTTGACGAATTTTGTCAGGATGAAGATAGACATTACACCGGAGATCGTATTTCAAACAGCCCGGAGTGGCGGTAAGGGAGGGCAAAATGTAAACAAAGTAGAGACGATGGTAGAGGGGCGTTGGGATGTAGCTGCTTCCCAGCTTGCCTCTGCTGAACAAAAACAACTGATCCGTGAAAAATTGCAGAATAAGATTACGGACGATGGCTACCTGCTGGTAAAATCGCAATCAGAACGATCACAACTTGGCAATAAGCAGCAGGTAATTAAAAAAATGAATCAACTGGTTACCGCCTCGCTGGTAAAACAGAAGCCACGTCGCCCTACCAAACCCACTAAGGCTGCTAAGGAAA
>JBKJPR010000340.1:0-6122 GCA_046594275.1 Sediminibacterium sp. | reverse complement strand
CCCTTGCTCCGTCCGGAAGTGCCTATCGTAGGTACCGGCCTGGAAGGCAAAGCTGCCCGTGATGCACGTATCCAGATGCATTCTGAAGGAAACGGTATCGTTGAATTTGTTGATGCCAATGAAATTCATGTCCGTTACGACCGTAACGACCTGGACCGTCTGGTTAGTTTTAATGATGACTTACAGGTGTACCGCCTGACCAAGTTTATCAAAACCAACCAGGCTACCTGTATCAACCTTCGCCCTGCTGTACGCAAAGGGCAGAAAGTGAAGAAAGGTGATTTCTTAACGGAAGGATACGCAACAAAAGATGGTGAACTGGCATTAGGGCGTAACCTGCTGGTGGCATTCATGCCATGGAAGGGTTACAACTTTGAAGATGCCATCGTTATCAGTGAGAAAGTAGTGCGTGAAGACCTGTTCACTTCTGTGCACATTGAAGAATACGAATTAGAAGTACGTGATACGAAATTAGGTGAGGAAGAACTGACTCCGGATATACCAAACGTTTCTGAAGAAGCAACCAAGGACCTGGATGAGCATGGAATTATCCGGATCGGCGCTACTATTAAGGAAGGTGATATATTGATTGGTAAGATTACACCAAAAGGTGAATCAGACCCAACACCGGAAGAGAAGTTACTGCGTGCCATCTTTGGAGACAAAGCCGGCGATGCAAAAGATGCTTCCTTAAAAGCGCCTAACGGAACAGAAGGTGTGGTGATAGACAAGAAACTTTTCCAGCGTGCCAAGAAAGATAAGAATGGTAAGATCCGTGAAAAAGCATTGTTAGAGAAAGTGGAAAAAGTTCACCAGCAGAATACAGAATCACTGAAAGAACTGTTACTTGAAAAACTACAGACATTGTTGAAAGACAAAACGTCTACAGGTGTAAGCAACAACTTTGGTGAAATGCTGATTGGTAAAGGCGCGAAGTTCAATCAAAAGAACCTTGCAACCATCGATTACCAGAATGTGAATCCATTGGGCTGGACGGCGGATGCAAAAACGGATGATCAGATCAACACGTTGCTGCACAACTACAGTATCAAGTTCAACGAAGAACTGGGTCGCTATAAAAGAGAGAAGTTCAATATTTCCATTGGGGATGAATTACCTGCAGGTGTGTTGAAACTGGCTAAAGTTTACCTCGCTGTTAAACGTAAACTGAAAGTGGGTGATAAGATGGCGGGCCGTCACGGTAACAAAGGTATCGTTGCCAAGATTGTTCGTGCAGAAGACATGCCTTTCATGGAAGATGGAACACCGGTTGATATTGTCCTCAACCCATTGGGCGTACCATCGCGTATGAACCTGGGACAGATATATGAAACCATTCTGGGCTGGACAGGTAAAAAACTCGGTCTGAAATTTTCTACACCAATCTTCGATGGCGCTTCTACAGACCAGATTGAAGATTATTGTAAGCAGGCTGATATTCCAAGAAACGGGCATACTTATTTATATGATGGTGAAACAGGGGATCGCTTCCACCAGAAAGCCACTGTGGGTGTGATCTACGTGATCAAACTGCACCACATGGTTGATGATAAAATGCACGCACGTTCTATCGGGCCATACAGCTTAATTACACAACAGCCGTTGGGTGGTAAGGCACAGTTCGGAGGCCAGCGTTTTGGTGAGATGGAGGTTTGGGCACTGGAAGCATATGGTGCAGCCAACATTTTACAGGAACTGTTAACCCTTAAATCAGATGATATCATTGGCCGTGCGAAAACATATGAAGCCATTGTAAAAGGCGATAATATTCCACGTCCTGGTGTTCCTGAATCATTCAATGTATTGGTGCATGAATTGAGAGGGCTGGGGCTTGATCTGAAATTTGAGTAAGGGCAGCTATGAGCTACGGGCTGTGAGCTACGGGCTTTTTGTCCAGAAAGAAATTTTAAATAATTAACAAGGGCTCGCAGCTCAAAGCTGGCAGCTCAAAGCTCAATAAATATGTCAATCAAAAGAGATAATAAACCGAGACCAACTTTCTCTCAGATCACTATCAGCTTAGCATCGCCTGACAGTATTCTGGAAAGAAGTTTTGGCGAAGTACTAAAGCCTGAAACCATTAACTACCGTACGTATAAGCCTGAACGTGATGGTTTGTTCTGCGAAAGAATTTTCGGACCAGTAAAAGATTATGAGTGTGCCTGCGGCAAGTATAAGCGTATCCGTTACAAGGGTATTGTATGCGACCGTTGCGGTGTGGAAGTTACCGAAAAGAAAGTACGCCGTGAGCGTATGGGCCACATCAAACTGGTGGTGCCTGTAGTGCATATCTGGTACTTCAAAAGCTTACCTAATAAGATCGGTTATTTGTTAGGCATGAGCTCTAAGAAATTAGAGACTATCGTTTATTATGAAAGATACGTGGTGATACAGGGTGGTATAAAAGAGAACCTGGCCATGGGTGATCTGTTAACTGAAGAAGAGTACCTCGATATTCTGGACAACTTACCCAAAGATAACCAATACCTGCCCGAAGATGATCCGCAGAAATTCGTTGCCAAAATGGGCGCCGAAGCAGTTCATGCTTTATTAGAAAGGATTGACCTGGATAGCCTGAGCTTCTCATTGCGGAATGCCGCTGCCACTGAAACTTCACAACAACGTAAAGCAGATGCGTTAAAGCGTTTGAGCGTAGTGGAATCTTTCCGTGATGCAAGTACAAGGATCACCAACCGCCCTGAGTGGATGGTAATGCAATATATTCCTGTTATTCCACCCGAACTGCGTCCTTTGGTACCATTGGATGGCGGCCGTTTCGCCAGCTCTGATTTAAATGATTTATACCGCCGGGTTATTATCAGAAATAACCGATTGAAGAGATTGTTGGAGATCAAAGCTCCCGAGGTGATCCTGCGTAACGAAAAGCGTATGCTGCAGGAAGCTATCGATTCATTGTTCGATAACAGCCGTAAATCAAACGCGGTGAAAGCAGAAGGTGGCCGTGCGCTGAAATCATTGTCTGATGTACTGAAAGGCAAACAGGGCCGTTTCCGTCAGAACTTGCTTGGAAAGCGTGTTGACTATTCCGGACGTTCTGTAATCGTGGTAGGACCTGAACTGAAGATACATGAGTGTGGTTTGCCAAAAGATATGGCTGCTGAATTGTTCAAGCCATTTGTTATTAGAAAATTAATTGAAAGAGGTATCGTGAAAACAGTGAAGTCTGCTAAGAAATTAGTTGACCGTAAAGAAGCTGTGATCTGGGATATCCTTGAAAATATACTGAAAGGTCACCCGGTAATGCTGAACAGGGCCCCAACACTTCACCGTCTGTCTATTCAGGCGTTCCAGCCAAAACTGGTAGAAGGTAAGGCGATCCAGTTGCACCCGTTGGTAACTTCTTCCTTCAACGCCGATTTCGATGGTGACCAGATGGCGGTACACGTGCCTTTGAGCAATGCTGCCGTATTGGAAGCCCAGTTATTGATGTTGTCTTCACACAATATTTTGAACCCGCAGAATGGTACGCCTATCACCCTGCCTTCACAGGACATGGTATTGGGACTGTATTACATTACCAAGGGTAAGAAAAGCACTGAGACAGAGATTGTAAAAGGCCAGGGTATGGCTTTCTATAGTATGGATGAAGTGATCATTGCATACAATGAGGGCCGGATTGACCTGCATGCAAACATCAGGGTAAAAACCAATGTACGTGAGAACGGACAACTGGTTAAAAAACTGATCGAAACCACTGTGGGCCGTGTGTTGTTTAACCAGCATGTACCCATTGAAGTAGGGTATATCAATGCTTTGCTCACAAAGAAAAGTTTACGGGAGATTATTGGAGATATTATCAAGATCACCAATGTGCCTAAAACTGCCAAGTTCCTGGATGATATTAAAACACTTGGTTTCCGTATGGCCTTCCGGGGTGGATTATCATTCAGTGTAAATGACCTGATCGTTCCTGAAATAAAAAACCAGTTACTTGATTCGGCGAAAGCGGAAGTTGAGGAAGTATGGGAAAGCTATAACATGGGACTGATCACCAATAACGAACGGTACAACCAGGTAATTGATATCTGGGGACGTGTAGATATGAAGATCACGGAAAGCCTGATACGTGAGATGACCATTGACAAGCAGGGCTTCAACTCTGTATTCATGATGCTGGATTCCGGCGCCCGTGGTAGTAAAACACAGGTAAAACAGTTGGTAGGTATTCGTGGATTGATGGCAAAACCACGTAAAAGCGGTAGCACAGGAAGTGAAGTAATTGAAAACCCGATCCTGTCTAACTTTAAAAGCGGACTGAACGTATTGGATTACTTTATTTCTACCCACGGTGCGCGTAAAGGTCTGGCGGATACGGCTTTGAAAACAGCCGATGCCGGTTACTTAACACGTCGTCTGGTTGACGTATCACAGGATGTTGTTATTTCTGAAGAAGATTGCGGTACCCTGCGTGGAAATGCAACCACTGCATTGAAAGATAACGAGGACGTAATTGAACAACTGTCAGACAGGATTGAAGGGCGTACTTCTTTGCATAATGTACATCACCCGGTAACAGATGAGTTGATCATTACTGCCGGTGAAGAAATATCTTCTGAAGATGCGAAAGCTATTGAAGAAGCAGGTATTGAAACCGTTGAGATCCGTTCCGTGCTTACCTGTGAAAGTAAACGAGGTGTGTGTGTGAAGTGCTACGGTAAAAACCTGGCAACAGGTTACCTGACACAGAGAGGCGATGCAGTAGGTATCATTGCCGCACAATCCATTGGTGAGCCGGGAACACAGTTGACGCTGCGTACCTTCCACGTGGGTGGGGTTGCGGGTTCCGCTTCAATTGAATCAACTTTACAAGCTAAATTTGACGGGACCATCCAATTTGATGGCCTGCGTACAGTAGATACCGTTAACAACGACGGCCAGAAAGTGAAGATCGTTATTGGCCGTACCGGTGAGGTAAGGATCATGGATGTGAAGAATGACCGTTTGATGATTACCAATAACGTACCCTATGGCGCTACGCTCAATATCAAAGATGGTACGCAGGTGAAGAAAGGAGATGTGATCTGTACATGGGATCCGTTCAACAATGTTATCGTAGCTGAATTGATCGGTAAGATTAAATTTGAGAATGTACTGGATGGTATCACGTACCGGGATGAGTCGGATGAGCAGACAGGTCACCGCGAGAAAGTAGTTATCGAAACAAAAGATAAGACCAAGATTCCAACCATTATCGTGGAAGGAAAAGACATCAAGCAATACAATCTTCCCGTTGGATCGCATATCGTGATCGAAGAAGGGGAAGACGTAAAAGCAGGCCAGGTGTTGGTGAAAATACCACGTGTATTAGGTAAGCTCCGTGATATTACAGGAGGTCTGCCACGTGTAACAGAATTGTTTGAGGCACGTAACCCGGGTAACCCCGCCATTGTTTGTGAAATTGATGGTGTAGTGGCATTCGGTAACGTAAAACGTGGTAACCGAGAGATCATTGTTGAGTCAAGGGATGGCATGGTGAAGAAATACCTTGTTCCTTTAACCCGGCAGATCCTTGTGCAGGATGGTGATTTTGTAAAAGCCGGAACGCCTATGTCTGACGGACAGATAGCGCCAGCCGATATCTTAGCTATTAAAGGACCATTTGCTGTACAAGAGTATGTTGTGAATGAGATCCAGGAAGTATACCGTTTACAGGGTGTGCGGATCAACGATAAACACATTGAAGTGATTGTACGCCAGATGATGAAGAAAGTGGAAATCGTTGATGCAGGAGATACTAAATTCTTAGAGGAGGACCTTGAAGACCGCTTCGATTTTATTGAAGAGAACGACAGGATCTATGATAAGAAAGTAATCACCAATCCTGGTGAAAGCGCCAAATTGAAAGCCGGCCAGATCATTACCCTGCGCGAATTAAGAGAAGAAAACTCTATTCTCCGCAGAAGTGATAAGAAACTAGTGGAAGTAAGAGATGCAAGTCCGGCAACAGCTACACCTGTGCTACTGGGTATTACCAAAGCTTCATTGGGTGTGCAGAGCTGGATATCAGCCGCATCATTCCAGGAAACAACCAAGGTATTGAGCCAGGCTGCCATTCAGGGTAAAACAGATATGATGCTGGGTCTGAAAGAGAATGTGATCAC